>CAZULR010000023.1:0-17828 GCA_964621235.1 uncultured Acidimicrobiaceae bacterium | reverse complement strand
ACTGGCGTCTGGGTGGAGTACCACCGGGGACCGACCCGTCGGCAGCCTGCCGGAAAGAGCCGTGCGCCTGGGCGAAGACTCGATGTCGTCCGAAGGAGCGCGTGGTGTCCGAACCAGTCGTAGCCAGTGCCTATCGAGCGGCGTTGGAGGTGATCTCCGCCGCCGAACCGGATGTGGCCGCGGCCATCGTCGGTGAGTTGGAGTCCCAGCGGCGACAACTGAAGCTCGTCGCATCGGAGAACTACGCCTCTCCCGCCGTGCTGCTGGCCATGGGCAATTGGCTGTCGGACAAGTATGCCGAGGGCATTCCGGGTCACCGCTTCTACGCCGGATGTGAGATGGTCGACCGGATCGAGGCGTTGGCTACCGACCACGCCAAAGCGCTGTTTGGTGCCGATCACGCCTACGTCCAGCCTCATTCGGGGATCGATGCCAACCTGGTTGCCTACTGGGCCATCCTCGCCCATCGGGTCGAGCAGCCGTTCCTCGACGAGGCAGGGTCGGGCCACGTGAACGACCTCGACCCCGAAAGCTGGGATCGACTGCGCGACGAACTGCACTCCCAGCGCATGATGGGGATGGCGCTCGACGCCGGTGGGCATCTCACCCATGGGTTCCGACCCAACATCTCCGGGAAGATGTTCGATCAGGCGAGCTACGGGGTCGACTCCGTCTCCGGACTCCTCGACTACGGGGCCATCGCCGCCCAGGTGAGGGAGTTCCGTCCGCTGGTGCTCGTAGCGGGGTACTCGGCCTACCCGCGCAACCCCAATTTCGCCATCTTGGCGGAGATCGCCCGTGACGTCGGGGCCACGTTCATGGTCGACATGGCCCACTTCGCTGGGCTGGTGGCCGGGAAGGTGCTGGTCGGTGACCTCGATCCGGTGCCCCACGCCGACGTCGTGACCTCCACCACCCACAAGTCACTGCGCGGTCCTCGGGGTGGACTGGTGCTCAGCACCGAGGACTACGCACCGTTCGTGGACCGGGGATGCCCGATGGTCCTCGGCGGCCCGCTGCCTCACGTAATGGCGGCCAAGGCCGTCGCCCTTTCGGAAGCTCGCCAGCCCTCGTTCGCCGCCTATGCCGTCCAGATCGTGGAGAATGCGCGTGCTCTGGCGGAAGGTCTGATGCGGCGTGGTGCACGGCTCGTCACTGGGGGGACGGACAACCATCTCGTGCTCTTGGACGTGACTTCCAGCTTCGGACTCACCGGCCGTCAGGCGGAGGCTGCCCTGCTTGACGCCGGGGTGGTCACCAATCGCAACTCCTTGCCCGGTGACATCAACGGCGCGTGGTACACCTCGGGCATTCGACTGGGCACGCCGGCGCTGACCACGCTGGGTTTCGGCCCCGACGAGATCGACGAGGTCGCCGACGTCATCGTCACTGCCCTCCGGGCCACGACACCGGCGTCATCCACTGCCAAGGCGAAGTACGAGTTCGCTCCCCGCATCGCCCAGGCCTGCCAGGACCGGTGTCTCCGTCTACTCGACCGCCACCGCCTCTATGCGGACATCGAACTGTAAAGGAGCGGCTCGGAGAACACCGACCATGCCGTGACGTTCGCAACTCACAACGGCGTTGGGGTACGGCCGCCTTGCCGGCCGCTCAGCGCAGGTCCGAAATCGGTTGCAGCACAGCGCCCTCTCCCGCACCGAGGGCCCCGGCGAAGAGTGCCTCGTGACGGATGGTGCGACGCCACAAATAGGCGGCGAGGTCGGCGTCGCGGGACGGATCGTCCTCAGCGATCACCCCGAGGAGCTCGGCATCGCCGGACATCGGATCACGCGGACGGTGTCCCAATACCGTGCCCAGGTCGTCGAGCTCGAGTGCCGTGAGCTCCCGTTCGGAGCCGGCGGCGTTGCGGATCATGCGGGACAGGCGCATCGCCTGGTCCGCTCGTGAGCTGCCGAAGGGGTCGGCGGGCCGGAATTCACGATCCACGACAGCGTCCATCACGTCGAGGAACCCGTCGACGGTCCCTACCACCGGCTCCGGGACGACGACGTCGTCGGGGGCGGTCACGACCCCGGTCGCCTCCGCCAGTGCCTGTGCCGTCGCCCGCGAATAGGTGGCGTCCATCGTCCACCACTCGGCATAGTCGGTCGTCCAGGGCATCGACTGGCACAGGCCGGCCAGGGACATCGGAGTGAGCGCCAACGCCTTCACCGAGTAAACGGCGAGTGCGTCCCAGTCGATCGCCTTGTCCGACAGTTCCTGGTAGGTCTGGAACCACCGGCGGAGGTCGGCACCGGGATTGTAGAAGTCGCGTCCACGGATGAGGGCCAGGTCCAGGTGCGGGTCGCCGAGTTGGGCGAATTCCCAGTCGACGATGCCCGTCAGGGTGGATCCGTCGAACATGAACTGGCCCGGACCGGTGTCCCCCTGGAGGACGGAGGCCCGAGCCGGCGCCGGTGGCACGTGTCGCCGTAGCCAGCGGCAGACGAATTCGATGAGCGGGACCGACCGGGTCGTCATGGCCCGGTACACGGTCTCCCACCGATCGAGGTCGTCGAGCAGGAACGCCGGAGTGTCCCGGGGTTCGACGAGCCCCACGGCCCGGAATGGCGTCGTGTCGATGGCGTGGAGCTTCACCAGTTCCTCGAGGAATCTGCGGTCGACGTCCCAGCGGGCGTCCTCGTCGAGTTCGGCGTAGTCACCGGTCCCGGACAGACACTCGAGGAGCAGACCGGGAGGGTCCGAGTGCACGCTGAGCACCCGGGGCACGAGGATCCCGCCCGCGGCGAGGGCGTCGAGCACGGCGCCCTCGCGCTCCAGAGCGGCCCCGCCGTCTCGCAATTCCGGTCGCTGGAGTCGGGCGTAGACGCGCAGCGGACCGTCATCACGTTCGACGTCGACGAACCATGCCGGTCGCCCACCATGAGGTCGGTCGCTCTGACGCTTGGCGGCGAGAAGGCGCCCACCGAGTGCACGGCCGACCCACGCCAGCTCCTCGACGCCGCTGGCTCCGATGGACATCGGGCCACGGTACCAATCGGGGAGCGCGATGGGAGACCCGCCAGCGGCGGCCAGATCGGGATCCACTGCGCTCTAGCGTGTCACCGCACGGTCATGCGCTGGTGATTGCCTGTCTGATCGCTCCATCGGTCGCGTCCAGCCCCCAACGCCCCCAGGCGCAGATCTCGTTTCGTCCGGTCTTCCCTCTAGCACCGGATTGGTGAGGCTCCTCAATCCTCCCAATGGTCGTTGACCCGAGCGCCGGCAACGCTTCGCCGGTCAGCCGATATCCGGTCCTCTCGTCCATCAGCACCGCCCCGATGGACTCGTAGAAGCGGATGGCGGATTGGTTCCAGTCGAGCACCGACCAGTCGATGCGTGTATCCGGTAAGTCGTAGATCAGCCGATGAAGCCCGGGGCGGTTCAGTCCATACCGGCGAGCGCGAGGTTCGGGAAGCCGATCTGACGGGACTCGCGGTGCACATTGGTTCTCGAGTGGTGAGTCAAGCTGGCCCGTCCGAGATCTGTGTGACGAGCACGGTCAATGAGCTGGTCACTGGGTCGGAACTCAATTTCACAGAACTAGGCGACTTCTCGTCGAAGGGAATTCCCGATCTCCGGCGGTTGTTGAAGGTGGATCGGGAGTAGCCCCGTGGAAGCCGAGAGCCGACTCGATGGGATCTGAGCGCCGGGCTCCACTCCGTCCCCACGCTGAGTCGAGGCTCATATTGACCTACTGGCCCGGGATCTCGTGGGCGATCCCTCAGCGATTCGAGGTCCTGGGACTTTAGCTCCGGTTCGACCACACCCTGTCCTCGAACGGGGACACGGAAACCGGTCGTGTGTTCGAACTAGTCGATTGATCCTCGAGGAACGACCCATTCCACAGGCTGCCCGGTCACGCTGGAGATCATGTCGAAGTCGGCGTCGTAGTGCAGAACGATGAGTCCATGCTCTTCTGCAGCTGAGGCGATGAGCAAGTCAGGCACCTTGCGACCCCGAAGTCGACCCTCCGCAAGTAGCCGCTGCACCTGACGCGCACGAGCGACGTGCGTCGCCGTCGATTCAATGAATTCAAACACGGAGAGCGCGGTATGGAGGACGTCCCACTCCGAGGAGTCTCGAGCGGAGAATCCGATCTCGAGATCGGTGATTCCCGCTCTGGCGAGGCTTCTCGACTCGACCAGGGGCTCGAGGACTGCGCGAACTGGTGCAGCACTCAGGCGCGTGACAACGCTCGTATCGGCGAGGTGCGTCAGCGCCACGCGTCTTCTCTGTCGGAGAACGCAGCGGAAGCGAGAACGTCGAGCGCATCACGGATGCCTTCCGCTCGCCCCTCACCTGCACGTCGAAGTGCCTCGTTGACGGTCGCCTTGATCGTCGCTGTCCCAAGCTCCGCCTGCGCCGCCTCGAGCACGGAGTCATCGATATCCACCAGCCGCTTGCTCATGGCATGAGTATATATGGTCTGTGCACTGATATATACCGGTTCTTGGAGATGATCCAGGTGGGTCCCCGACCAGCACCGACACCGTTCGCCAGATCGCGTCGCCTAAAGCGAACCTGCAAACTGGGCACGAACGGTGCCACGGCGCACGCCGGGACTGCCGTTGAGCCGTAGGTACAGATTTCTTCACTGAAGAAGTCTCGCGCTGACCTACTCCGCCTTCTTTGGATCATTGGCCCTCCTCGACCAGGGGTGCCACACAACGCCGGTTCGGCGGGCAGTGCCCAGAACTACCGGACGTGAATCGAAACCCGGAGTGCTCCGCAGGTCGAACAGCGCCGCTCCCGATGCGGTCGCTTGTCATCTGAGTGGTGCTGCTCCCAGGATGTCCACTCGTGCGCACAGCCACGTTGGGCTAACGCAGACCGCCACATCCGCATTCTCCACCACCGCATCGGTCGTGTTCTCACGGAATCATCATCGCACCGCCGCTGGACTGCCCCTGACCTCCGGGTCCGTGGGACAGGCGGAAAGGATGCAGGCCCCTGTGGCAGGCTTAGTAATGAAATGAAAGGCGGTGCCGAAGGTGATCTTCGGAGCCCACGTCGTGATCTTCAGCAGGGACGCTTCGGCTGACCGAGCATTCTTTCGGGATGTCTTGGGATGTTCCTGGGTGGATGCTGGTTACGACTGGCTGATCTTCGCCCTCCCCCCGGCAGAGTTGGCCATCCATCCTGCAGAGGAGGACGGGGGCCATGAGCTGTACCTCATGTGCGATGACCTCCGATCCGAAATGGACGCTCTCATCACGAAGGGTATCCAGTGCTCGGATGTCGAAGAAGCTCGGTGGGGATCGGTTACAAAGATTCATCTTCCAGGCGGAGGAACGGTCGGCCTCTACCAGCCGAAGCACCCGACAGCCATTACCCCGTCGATCAACTAATCCGGCCCGTGATCGCTCGGAGCGCCCACTTCGGGCGGGGTGCCCCACAACACTGGTTCGAGGCGGTCATGACCTAGCTTCGACACGTGCGAGAACACCAGGGAGGGCCAGTGCCGATCATTGACAGCGAACCGCTCTTCCAGCTTCGAGGCGGCGAAAGTTGGCGCGACCCGTGGTCTTCCTATCGCAGACTTCGAGAAGCCCCCGTCCAGAGCTTCGCTCATCCTGGGTTTGAACCGTTCTGGGTGCTGTCGCGCTTTGCCGATGTCTTCGACGCGGTTCGTGACACCACTACATTCTCCTCGGCGGAGGGGTTGACGCCCGATCCTGACAGCATGGCGATGTTCGAAGGATGGGCCACTCCGATCGTGATGATGGACCCTCCGGAACACACGACGATGCGACGCCTCGTGAGCCGTCCGATGACCCCGCGTGCGGTGGCCGCACTCGAGCCCGCCATCAGCGCATTTGTCGATGAGCGTCTCGATGTGCTCGAAGGCGATCGGACTGGAGACATCGTGGAGATCCTCTTCAAGCCCCTTCCCAGCTTCGTGGTGGCACACGTTCTCGGTGTGCCGCATGAGGATCGAAACCGCTTTGACGGCTGGACGAACTCGATCGTTGCCGCCGCAGCATCCGGCGATATGGCCGGTGCTCCTGACGCCGCTCTCGACATGTTCACCTACGCGACTGAGCTGATCGAGCGACGACGTCGCGACCCTTCGGATGACCTCATCTCGGAGCTACTCAGCGCTCGCGCCGGAATCTCCGAGGAGTGGATCGTAGGTTTCGTCTTCACGATGGTCACCGGCGGGAATGACACCACTACCGGGCTGCTGGGCGGTGCTGCCGAACTGCTGACGAAATACCCGTCCGAGAGGATGCGGCTGCTCGACGAACCCAGCCAGATCCGGCCATCCGTTGATGAGTTCGCCCGTCTCACCAGCCCCGTCCAGAATCTGGCCCGCACGACGACTCGCCCAGTCGATATGGGCTACGTCACCATCCCCTCGAATGCCAAGGTCCTGCTTGTCTATGGGGCGGCGAACCGAGACGAGCGTGAGTTCGGGCAGCGCGCGGGCGAACTCGATGTCCATCGGCAGATCTCACGGATGCTGACCTTCGGCTACGGACCTCACCACTGCCTCGGCGCTGCCGTCGCACGCCTCCAGGCTGGCATCGCTCTGGAACACCTCCTCGATCGGTTCCCTCACTTCACAGTCGACAGCCAGGCGGGGCAGTTCGCTCCTGGGCACTACGTCCGGCGTTACGAGTCGCTTCCCTTCGTAGCGTCTTCCTGAGAACCTGAGGAACTTCCGTGCGTCTGCCTCGCTTGTCGTAGAGCAGTTGCTGAGTGAGACGGCCTACACGGGCGGAGCCTGCCCCTGAACGCTGCCGGGAGCGGGTGACTACGACTGGGGGTGGGTCACGTCACCGAGCAACGCAGCCGAGGGGCCGCCGACCGTCGGTGCGACTCATGTTTCCTGCTGGTCGATGGCGCCAAGTGCGGCCAGCGCCCCACCGGAAAGCCGGTACCCGGTCCACTCGTCCATCGGCACCGCCCCGATCGACTCGTAGAAGCGGATGGCCGACTCGTTCCAGTCGAGCACCAACCAGTCGATCCGTGGAATTGGTACGTCGGACCATGGGTCCAGCCTGGTGACAGAGCCTTATTGCCAGGTCGGTTACGACGTGACACCCCACGGAACATGGGGAACATCGTCACAAACGATCACGCCATCCTTCGCGCGACGCAGGACTTCCAGAGATCCCCGTCGTCAGCCAAGCCTCTGGAGCGCAGTTTCCGCGTCCCGCTCGACGATGTGGTATCCGCTGGCGGAGGCGACCCCATGTGCCTCGACGAGGAGTGCCCGCGCCCGCTCGGCGTCTCCTGGGCCGCCCCGGGCCGCCAGCAACTTCGCCCAGGCTGTGTCGGTCCAGGTGGTCCAGAACCGCGCGCCCATTCGGGCGTTCATGTCGTGCGCATCGGCGAAGAACCGGTCGGCGTCGTCGTGCCGACCCAGCACGGTGGCCAGTTCGGCCAGGGCGTGACTCACAGGACCGTGGTACACCAACATGCCCGATGCACACGCCTGGTCGGCCCAGGGTTCGAGCTGCTCGTACATCCCGGAAGCGAGGTCGGTGCGACCGCAGGCGACAACCGTGCTGGACCAGTTCAGCATCCCTCCGAGCCAGACGATGTCACGCGGGAGCACGGACAGCTGCGGGGCGTACCTGTCGAGCAGCGGCCGGGCCTCGTCGACACGCCCCGACAGGACGTACACCTTCGCCATGAGGCTCAAGAGAGCGCTGTGGTCCGGGTACTCGGCCAGAAGGGCCTCCAATACGGGCATCAGCGGTTCCATGTCCCCGCGCATCGTCGCGATCGACGCCGTCTGCACCAGGAAGAATGCCTCGGCGTCCGGCTGGCCGCTCTCCGCGGCGATCGCGTGCCACTGCGCCAATAATTCCTCTGCCCGGGACAGGTCACCGGCCAGGAGAGCCCGGGTGGCCGCGGTGAACCCCCAGTTCCACCGGAGCTCGGGCAGGGCCAACCGGTCGGCGATCTCCTGGGCGATAGCCAGGCAGCGGTCCATCTCGACGACGTCCCCCGTGCCCACCGAGGCGATGCAGCGGTACTGGGCGGCCCAGAACAGCGTGATGGGATCGCCGAGCCGTTCCGCCACCTCGAGCGCCTCCGACGACAGCGCCAGTCGGTCGCCGAGAAGCTCGGGGACCATCAGCGCGTCGAAGACGTGGTTGATGACCCACACCAGGTCGGCGCCGTCGCCGGTCGTCCGGATGAGCCCGAGCGCCTCGTCGGCCAGTGCGATCCGGCGGTCGAGCGGCGGGCAGTAGGCAAGCTCGGAGCACAGCGTGGCGAGCAGCAGGGCCCGGGACCGGTCGGGGGAGGTGAGCCGTCCGAGCGCCCGCTCGAGGAACGACACCAGCTCGTCGTCTACGCGGCCAGCGGTGCTCGTGTAGCCACGGTCGCGGGCGATGATCGCGGCCACCAACCGCCCGTCATCCCCGCGTTCGAATGCGCTGAGCGCCGCATCGGCCAGGGTGGCGACGTACTCGGGGTCGCCCGTTTGCCGCTGGGCAGTTCCGAGCCCGATGGCGAGATCCAGTCCGACGACCGGATCGGCGTCGGGGTCCTGCGGGTGGAGTTCGAGTGCCTGGGCGTAGTAGCGCAGAGCGTCGGCTGGGGCGAGGGCGGCCAGCGCGGCATCTCCTGCCTGCCGGGAGTAGTCGATCGCCTTCGCGAGGTCCATGGGCTGGGTGGCACTGACCCAGTGGCGGGCGAGTTCTTCCACCCGGCTGCCGGGGCGGTTCCCGCACAGATCTTCCAGGGCCTCGGCCACGTGGCGGTGCGTCCGAGCCCGGCGGTTCGGGCCCATGTCCTCGTAGAGCGTGTGCTGGATGAGCGCGTGGGCGAAGTTGTAGCGACCCGTGGCATCCGCGGGCTCACGCACCAGGGCGGCCGCCGAAGCGGCCTCCAGGATGTCGAGCAGGTCGTCATCATCCGTAGTTGTGGCCCGCGCCAGGAGGTCGAGGTCGAAGTCACGGCCGATGACCGCTGCCACCGACAGCACCCGCTCGGCGTCCGCGCCGAGTCGCCCTACTCTGGCCCCGATGACCGTCCGCACGCTGTCGGGCAACGCCACCTGTTCCAAGGTGTCCGCTGCCACCCAGCGGCCGGCGTCGTCCTGGTGGATGACGCCCGTCTCGGATAGGTGGCGCAGCACCTCGCCGACGAAGAACGGATTGCCGTCAGTCTCGAGGTAGATGGCGTGGGCCAGTCCGACCGCGGCATCGTCGAGGGACCCGCCGGCGGCCGCCTCGAGGAACGACGCCACGCCGGCATCGTCGAGGCCGGCCAACTCGATCCGTGATACGCCGTTCAATCGATGGAGCGCGGCCAGGATGTCTGTCAACGGATGAGTTCGCGACAGTTCGCTGTCCCGGTAGGTGCCGAGCACCAGCACCCGCATGGGCCGGTCGGCCGATGCGAGGTGGCGTAGCAGCAACAGGCTGCCCTTGTCGGCCCACTGCAGGTCATCGAGGACCAGGACGACGGGCTGCGCCTCCGACATCATGGCCAGGAGGCCCACCACGGCGGCGAACAGCAGGAACCGCTCGGTGTCGGAGTCGGTCGCCCTGGACGGGGGGAGATCCGGGATCCGGCTGGCGAGCGCGGGCACCAGGCGGGACAGTTCCGAGCCGTAGGCCTCGACGTGGGCCCGGAGCTGCTCCTCGGGGGCATAGGTCACGTAGTGTCCGAGGGCCTCGGCGAAGAGCTGGTAGGGGGTGGCGAGGTCCTCCTCGCAGTGGCCGAACAGGACGCAGGCCCCGTCGTCGAACGCGGCCCGGGCCGAATCGGCGACGAGGGTGGTCTTGCCCAGACCGGCTTCGCCCGAGACGACCACGACCTCGCGTCCGTCCCCGCCGGCCACCCGTTTCACGGCATCGCCGACGGCCGTCACCTCGCCATCCCTGCCCACCACACCCACCGGTGGACGCACGCCCAGACGGCCGGGGAGCGGGATCCGGGTGCCTGCACCGTCGCCTCCGCGTGGCTCCCAGGCCACCTCGACGGACTCGACAGGTTCGGGGAGGCCCTTCAGGGTCAATTCCCCGAGTGACCGGCAGTCATGCCGGCTCCTCCTACCGGCCATGGCCCGTACGAATTCGGTCGCCAGGATCTGGCCGCCCTCGCACTGGGCACACAGCCGGGCCGCCTCCACGACTGGGTCGCCGAAGTAGTCCCCGTCCTCGTTGCTGGCCTCGCCCACGCTGAGGCCCACACGCAGGCCCACGGCGTGGGCACCCGCACGGTTCCCAAGGTCTACGGCCTGCTGCATGGCGACGGCACATCCCAATGCGGCCGAAGCCGCGTTGAAGACCACCATGAGCCCGTCGCCGAGGTTCTTCACCTCAGTGCCGCCCGATTCGGCGATCGCCTGGCGAAGGATGGAGAAGTGACCCCGTCGGACCTCGTCGGCGACCTCGGCCGACAGGCGCTGGGACAGCTCGGTCGACCCCACGATGTCTGTGAAGAGGATCGCTACGTTCTCGGTTGCCACCAGGGTCCCTCCACCGCCCGCACGTGCCAACCGTAGGCGACGAGAGTTGAGTGCGCCGTCAAGCGGACAGGGGCGAGGTGGAGGGGCGTCCCCCCGGACCCCTCCGACGATGAGCCAGTTACGCCGTCGGGCATCCCCGATCGCAGACTGGGGAGCTACCGAGCAGCTCAGCTACGAAGCTATGGCCAGCTTGAGCATTTCAGGCCTCGGGATCGTCGGCAGAACCCAGCGCGGCCAGCGCCTCGCCGGAAAGCCGGTACCCGGTCCACTCGTCCATCGGCGCCGCCCCTATCGACTCGTAGAAGCCGATGGCCGACTCGTTCCAGTCCAGTACCGACCAGTCGATCCGGGCGTAGCCGTTGGCGCGAGCCTCGTCGGCCAGCGCGCCCATAAGGGCGCGACCGACACCGCGACCCCGGGCCTCGGCCCGGACGTAGAAGTCCTCGAGGTAGATGCCGAGCTTTCCAGTCCAGGTCGAGAAGTTCCGGAAGTAGATGGTCATGCCGAGGACGACGCCGTCGTCATCGGCCACATTGGCGAAGACGACCGGTGCCTCGGCGAACAGCACGGCTGCCAGCTGGTCCTCGTCCACCTCCACGGCGTCGGGCTCGTGCTCGAAGGCCGCCAGGTCGTGGATCATCCCGACCAGCGTGGGCACGTCGTTCCGGCGAGCGGGCCGGACGATCACGGGATCAGGAGCACCCGGCCGAAGGCCTGGCGGCTCTCGATGTAGGCGTGGGCCTCGCCGGCCCGTTCGAGGGGGAAGCGGCGGTCGATTACCACCCGGAGCCGTCCGGCGGCGATGTCGTCGAGGTGACGGGCGATCATGGCGTGGGCCCGCGTGCCGAGGAACAGCTCGGCCCCGAGGAAGTAGCCCACCAGCGTCTGGTTGTTGCCCCGCATCGTCGAGATGTCGAGCTTCGACGGGGTCTCCCGGCCGGCGTCCCCAAAGGTCACGCAACGTCCGCGGTAGGCCAGGCACTGCAGGCTGCGCTGGAGGTTGGACCCGCCCACCGAGTCGACGATGACGTCGGCCCCCCGGCCGTCGGTCAGCTCGCGGACCGCCTGGGCGAAGTCGGTCGCCGTGTAGTCGATGCCGTGGTCGAGGCCGAAGTCGGCGAGGCGGGCGATCCGCTCCTCGCTGGAGGCGGTGGCCAGCACGCGGGCCCCGGCCCGCTTGGCCAGCTGGATGGCGGCGATCCCGACCCCGCTGGCGCCGGCATGGATCAGGGCGGTCTCACCCTCCTGCAGGCGACCGAACTCGAACAGGCAGTCGTCGGCCGTGCCGAAGGGGACGGGCACGCAGGCTGCGTCCTCGGTCGACACCCCGTCGGGGATCGGCCAGCAGAACGCCCGCCCGGTCGCCCGCAACTCGGCGTGGGAGCCCTGGGTCCCGACGGTCACCACCCGGTCGCCGGGGGACAGGTCGTCGACCAGCGCACCGACCTCCCGCACGACTCCGGCGCACTGGTACCCCACCACGTGGGGAACCTGGGCGAGATCCCCGCCCAGGCGGTTCAGTGTGTCGCCGCCCTCGATGCTGACCGCCTCCACGGTGATGAGCACATCGCCCGGCCCACACGTCGGATCGGGCACGTCCTCGAACCGGAACACCTCCGGGCCGCCCGTCTCGTAGTACACCGCAGCCTTCATGGTCCTCCCTCGGTGGGTCGTCCCGCCCACCCTAGACATCGGCCCCGGCGCACGGGGCGGCCGCGGTCAAGTTGGCGGGGGGCACTGCCGATAGTCGCAAGCGATGGCATTGACCTCCTCCGCCGACCTCCCGCACGACGGGACGGCCCCGCCGGCCGCCACCCCGGGCGAGGACCGGCTGGCGCTGGGCGTCGCCCTCCAGGCCCGGTCGCGGCGGATCGCGGCCGAGGTGGCCGCTCCCTTCCCCGCCCGCATCCGGGACGAGGTGTCCGAGTCGGCCCGCCTGGCCACCGAACTGGTCGGACGTTGGCTCGCCACGGGCGAGAAGGGGGTGGGTGAGGAGCGTCGCATCCACCACCGGCGGACCCAGAAGGCCATGCTGGTCGAGGCCGACCTCGCCACCGCGGTGCGTGGCTACCTGTCCTGGCGCGACCTGTGCAGCAGCGCACTGGTCGAGGAGGCCGACCGCCTGGGTATCGGGGAGTCCGCGGTCAACGTGGCCCGGATGTTCGTGCAACTGAACTGCGACGGTGGCGTGGTCCGCACCGTGCGGGCCTTCGACGAGAGCTGGCAGCTGCTCCAGGAGCGGCTGCGGGCGCAGCAGGACGACCTCTCCCACCAGGTGCTGCACGACGACCTCACCGGACTGCCCAACCGGCTCCTCCTGACGGACCGGCTGCGCCAGGCGGCCTCGCGGGGCGACCGGCGCGGCACCGGGTCGATGCTGCTCTTCCTCGACCTCGACAGCTTCAAGGCCATCAACGACCGCTTCGGGCATCCGGCGGGTGACGCACTGCTCGTGGAGGTGGCGGGCCGGCTGCTCGAGTTGGTCCGGGCGACCGACACCGTGGCCCGACTGGGTGGCGACGAGTTCGTGGTGCTGGCCGAGGACCTCGAGGATCCCGACGAGGCGGCGCGGAGCCTGGCGGAGCGGATCCACCGGACGATGTGCACGCCCGTGTCGGTGGGGGAGCGCGAGTTGCATACCTCGGTCAGCATCGGCATCGCCGACGTCGGCCGCGGCATCGAGCCGGATGTCTGCCTGGCCCAGGCCGACGCCGCCATGTACCGGGCCAAGCGGGACGGCCCGGCCCGCTTCGCCGTCTACGACGCCCAGATCGGCGCCGAGCACCAGCGCGAGGCTCACCTGGCGGACGAGCTGCGGATGGCCCACGGTCGTGGCGAGCTGACCCTCGACTACCAGCCGCTGTTCCGCCTCAGCGACGGGGTGCCCTCGGGGATCGTCGGGATGGAGGCCCTGCTCCGCTGGAACCACTCCGAGCTGGGCCAGGTGGCGCCGACCGAGTTCGTGCCGCTGCTGGAGCAGAGCCGCCAGATCGTGCCCGTCGGCCGTTGGGTGCTCGAGGAGGCGGCCTACCAGTGCGTGGCCTGGCAGCGGCGGGGCTGGCCCGACCTCTCCGTGTCGGTCAACGTTTCGGCCCGCCAGCTCCACGACCCCGGCCTCTACGACGACGTGCGAGAGGCGCTCGAGCGCTCGGGGCTCGCTCCCGGGCAGCTCGTCCTGGAGGTGTCCGAGTCGGTGCTGGTGCTCGACGTCGTGCGCATCGGGGCCGCCATGCAGGAGCTCCGAGACCTCGGCGTGCACCTCGCCCTTGACGACTTCGGCACCGGGCACTCGTCGCTCCACTACCTCCAGGGACTGCCCATCGACCGGCTGAAGGTCGATCGGAGGTCGGTGGCGGAGCTGGACGGCGCGGGGACGACCGGGACGGTCATGCACACCGTCGTCGACCTGGCCCACCGACTGGGGATCGCCGTCGTGGCCGAGGGAGTCGAGACGCCGGCCGAGCTGCGCGCCGTGTGCGCCATCGGGTGCGACGAGGCCCAGGGCAACCTGCTGAGCGGGCCCGCCGCGGCCCATCTGCTGGACGTGTGGCTGGTCGACGGGGCCGGCACCCCCGGGTCGCCACCCCGACGGCCGGTCAGCGGTTGAGCCGGCCGAATGTGCGACGCTGCGCCGAGTAGAGCTTGGGGAACTCGGCGAACAGCTGGTCGTAGACGGCGCGGTCCGCCGGATCGGGACGATGGGCGGTGGCCACCGGCACCAGGTCCCGGATCTCGCCCGGGGTGACCGCCCTGAGGGTGAGCCCGGCGACGAGGGCGGCGCCACGCAGATTGGCCAGCAGTGGTTCGGCGACCTGCTCGACGGTGCGGCCGAGCACGCTGGCGTAGATCGAGCACCACAGGGGCGACGACGCGCCACCACCGATGGCCCGGAACGTGCCGAGGGGTCGGCCCACGAAGCGCTCGACCCCCTCGGCCAGCCAGCGGGAGTTGAGGGCGACGCCCTCGAGCACGGCGCGTGCGAGGTCGGCCCGGGTCGTCCGCAGGGACAGGTTGTGGAAGCCGGCGCGCGCCGCCCGGTTGTCGACGGGTGAGCGCTCACCGGCCAGCCACGGGGTGAACAGCACCCTGCCGCTGCCCGCCCGTGCACCGGACGCCAGGGCCGTGAGGTCGTCGTAGGTCGGGACGAGCCCGGTGGAGGGGTCCGTGCCCACGACGTCCCGGAACCACTCAAGCGCCCGTCCGCCCGACTCCTGGTTGTTGGCCACCAGTCGGAGGCCGGGGAGGATGCCCGGCACCGTGGCCATCTGGCGGACGGCGTCGGTCTTCTTCCTCGGGAACGGGCAGCTGACCCAACTGGTGGTGGAGATGGCCACGTGGGGCTGGAGCTCGAGGACGGCACCCGACCCGACGCACGCTGAGTGCAGGTCGGGGGTCCCGGCCACGACCACCACGCCGTCCGGCAGTCCGAGGTCGGTGGCGACCGCGGGCAGGACGGTCCCGATCACGCTCGCCGTCGCCCGCAGGGGCGGCAGCTTGCCCGACGGCACGCCGCTGGCCCGCACCAGGACCGGGTCGTACTCCAGGACGTCCGGGCGCCGGTTGTCGGTCAGCCACGCCCCCGCCATGGAGGCGGGGGTGGCGGCGGCCACACCGGTGAAGCGCATCGACAGGTAGTCGACGGGCTCGAGGTACCAGCGGGCGGCTTTGGCCACCTCGGGCTCGTCGTGCTCGAGGTGGAGCATGTGCCCGATCGGGTCGGCGCCCGACGTCGACGGCGCCCCGCCGCTGTGACGGATCCAGCGCACGGCGGCGAGGGGCGCGTACCCGGCCACCGGCCCGGCGATCACCCGGCGGGAGTGGGGGCCGCCCCGTGTGTCGGACCACAGCTGGCAGGGCCCGACGGGCACGCCGTCGGGCCCGACCGGCACGGTGCTGGCCCACTGGCCGGTGCACGACACGGCTACCACCCGGCCCGGGTCGACCGCACCTGACCCGAGGGCGCGCCGGGAGGAGGCGGTGATGAGGTCCCACCACTGCCCGGCGTCCTGGGTGGCGCCACCGTCGGCGCCGTGGTCCGTCGTGACCGGCAGATGTTCGGTCCAGGCGACGGCTCCGGTCAGCGACACCAGGCCCACCTTGGGGCCACCGGTACCCTGGTCGACGGCCAGCACCCACGCGTCCTCGCGCGGCCCGACGGCGGCCGGGGTCACCGCCCGGCGGTGTGGTGCCCGTCGGCGACGGCCCCGGGGTCAGGCATCGGCCGGCAGCTCCTGTTGGGCGTCCATCATCTGGCCCATCATCATCCGGATGAACTCGTCGGCCTCGTCGGTCATGCCGCCGACCACGCCGCCGTAGACGGCGCCAGAGGCTGGGGCGTCGGCAGCGTGCTCGGTGGCATAGGCCACGGCGTCGGCCAGGTCAACGGCGAACGCTTCGGCCACGCCCGGCTTCGTCTGGGGGCGGGTGACGGCCATGTGCAGGGCGTTCGGGTACTGCTGCCCGTTGAGTCGCCAGCCCCGGGTCCGCAGGAAGTCGTTGACGTGGTAGATGTCGAAGTCGTCGGAGGTGAAGCTGAACAGGAACGACGGATCGCCCAGGATGCGCAGCTGCGGGTGGCGCCGGACCGCCGCCTGCATGGTGGCTGAGGTGGCGAAGATCTGCTCGGCGTAGCCTCGGTAGCCCTCGCGGCCCAGCTGGACCATGGAGGCCCACGTGGCGGCCAGAAGTCCCCCCGAGCGCGACCCGTCCATCCCGGGTGAGCAGTACTTTCCGCCCGACCACGAGGTGTTGAAGAAGTACTGCGCGTTGCGCAGCTCGCGGTCGCGGAAGGACAGGACCGAGGTGCCCTTGAGGGCGTAGCCGTACTTGTGGGTGTCGGCCGAGATGGAGGTGACCCCCGGGACGCGGAAGTCGAACAGGGGGATGTCGTAGCCCAGTTCCTGGCCGAACGGCAGGATCCAGCCTCCGAGGCAGCCGTCGACGTGGAGGCCGATCCCCCGCTCGAGGGCGATGTCCGAGAGCGCCTCGATCGGGTCGACGGTCCCGTACCCGTAGTTGCAGGCCGAGCCGACGAGGGCGATGGTCCCGTCGTCGACGGCACGGGCCACCCAGTCGGTGTCTACCCGCGTGGTGACGGGGTCGACGGGGGCTACCCGCAGCTCGATGCCGAAGAGGTGGCAGGCCTTGTCGAAGGCCGGGTGGGCCGTCTCGGGCTTGATCACGTTGGGACGTGTGACGCCGCGGACCGTGGAGGCGTGGTCGCGGTAGGCGAGCATGGCGTGGCAGATGCTGCCGGTCCCGCCCGACGAGACGAGGCCGACCGGATCGGACCCCTCGACGGCCTCACTGTGGAGCAGGTCGAGCGTCATGGCGATGATCTCGGACTCGAACCGGGTGGCGCTCGGGCACATGTCCCGCTGCAGCACGTTGACGTGGGAGAACAGTGCGAACGCCTCGTTGAGGAAGTCGTAGTGGTCGTGGTCGCCGCAGTACATCGTGCCCGAGCACTTGCCGGTCTCCCAGGTGGCGTCCTCGTCGGCCGCCATGGACCGGAGGATCCCGAGCACCTCGTTACGGGGCAGACCCTGCTCGGGCAGGGTGTGGTGGACCGGGACGCGGTCGGCGTAGGGGACGGGGCTCATAGGTCGACTCCTCGTGGACGGGTGCAGGACAGGCCGGTTCCCGCACGGTACAACGTCGCCGGGGGCGGCCGAGGACAGCGGTAGGCGAGGTGGCCCGGGAGCGACGGACGTCCCGACTTCTCAAGTGACCAGGAAGTTCTGTCGATGATCGAGGTGTGGACTGGCTCTCGGCGGCGGACTCTGGGCGGAAGGGGCCGGACGGCTCGCTGAGCCGTGTGGTCATCGGCAGGGTCGCGTCGCTGGCCTTCGTGCTTGCGTCCCTGCTGGTCATGGTGTCCGAGCTCGTGGTGCCCGGGATGTACTCCCGGACGGCCGTGGCGGTCATCGGGATCTCGGCCGTCGTCGTCGGCGCGGCCTCCTGGTGGATCCCGTGGGACCACCTGCCGCGCTCGACGGTGCTGTGGATGGTGCCGGCCGGGCTGATGGCCATCGACATCGGCTTCGTCTTCGGCGACCGCAACAGCTTCAACTTCTCGGTCACCTTCGTTCTCGTCTTCGTGCTGATCGGGCTCACCCAGCCCCGGTGGACCTCGCTCCGGATGCTCCCGGTCCTGATGGTCGCCTACGTGGTGCCCCTCGTGGCCATCGGTGGGCACCTGGGGTCGTCGGGCCTGGGCTCGGCCCTCTACGTCGTGCCGGTGTGCGTGGCGTTGGGCGAGCTCATCGCCTGGGGGATGAGCCGCCTGGCCGAGGCAAACGACGAGATCGCCGAAGGGGAGGCGAGCGTCCGTCGGCTGTTCGACGAGGCCCCCATCGGGATCGCCAAGCTGGGCGTGGACGGGCGGTTC
>CAZULR010000022.1:0-18290 GCA_964621235.1 uncultured Acidimicrobiaceae bacterium | reverse complement strand
AGCTCCACGACGAGACCATGTCCACCCTGAAGGTGGCCTTCCTGTCGTCGCTGGCGCTCGAGACGATGGCCTCGGTGGGCACCGCGCTGGTGGCGCTCTTCCTCGGCCTGCGCCTCCTCCACGGCACCCTTCCCCTGGGCACGGCGCTGGCCATCCTGGTCCTCGCGCCCGAGGTCTACCTGCCACTGCGCAGGGCCGGTGCGGAGTTCCATTCGAGCGCCGAGGGCCGAGCTGCGGCAGCCCGCATCCTCGACGTGCTGGACGCCGCCGATGCCGTCGCTCCGTCGTCGGACGTCGACGACATCCGGCCGCTCCCCGACCCGGGACGGCGCCCGCTCCGCCTGGCCGATGTGACGGTGCGACACACGGGACGGTCCCTGCCGGTCCTCGACGGGATCGACCTGGTCATCCGTCCGGGCGAGCATCTGGCGGTCGTCGGGGAATCGGGCTCGGGCAAGTCGACACTGCTGAACGTGCTGATGGGCTTCGTGGTGCCGGAGTCGGGCGAGGTCCTCGTCGACGACCGTCCCCTGACCGCAAGCTGCATACGCGAGTGGCGCCGGCACGTGGCGTGGGTCCCCCAGCGACCGGCGCTCGTGCGCGGCACCCTCGAGCACAACCTGCGTCTGGGCAACCGCGGGGCCACCGAGGGCGAGCTGCGACGCGCCCTGGTTCGGTCCGGGCTGGACGGCCTGGTGGCACGCCTGCCCGACGGTCTCTCCACCCCGGTCGGCGAGGGCGGCCTGACCCTGAGTGCCGGCGAGCGGCAGCGCATCGCCATCGGCCGGGCCGTCCTGCGGGACGTGCCTGTGGTCCTGCTCGACGAGCCCACCGCCCATCTCGACGCCGCCCGCGAGGACGAGCTGCGTGAGGTGCTGGCGCCGTGGCTCGAGGGTCGGACCGTCGTGATGGCCGCCCACCGGGGGGGCCTCGTGGGCCGGGTCGACCGCACGGTCAACCTGGTGGCCGGCCAGACGGTGGCCGCACAGGCCGTCGCCGGCACGTCCGCTGCCGACGACGTGGCGGACGGCACCCACCCGGTCCACGTCGGGGGCGTCGGATGATCCGCGGACGTGGACCGCTGGCCCGGATCCTCCGCATCGGCGCCCCGGACGGGCCCCGGTTCCTCCTGAGCACCGCGCTCGGGACGGCGGCGGCACTGTGCACCGTGGGCCTGCTGGCCTGCTCGGGCGCCCTCATCGACAAGGCCGCCCTCCGTCCGCCCCTCTACACCCTCACCCTCCTGATGGCGGCCGTGCAGCTCCTGGCGCTAAGCCGGGGGCCGCTGCGCTACGCAGAGCGGCTGGTGTCCCACGACGCCGCCCTCGGCGCCCTGGGCCGGGTGCGGCTCTGGCTCTACGACCAGATCGCCCCGCGTTCGCCCGCCGGGGTGGCCGGATGGAGGGACGGCGACCTGCTGGCCCGGGCCACCGCCGACGTTGACCTGCTCCAGGATGTCTACCTGCGGGGTGTGGCTCCGCTCCTCGTGGCCGGCGTGACGGCCACGGTCACGGTGGCCATGGTGACCCTGGTCCTGCCGGTGGGGGGCCTCGTCCTGGCCGTGTTCCTGCTCGGCGGGTGCGGCGCCGCCGCCGGCCTGGCCTGGGTCCGTCGCCGGCACCTCGGGACAGGCGAGGGCGCACTGCGCGGCGAACTCGGCGCCGACGTGGTCGAGCTGCTGGCCGCGGCACCGGACCTGGTGGCGATGGGTCACGACGACGAGTACCTGGAGCGGGCCCTGGCGTCGGACGCCGCGCTCGAGCGCCGGGCGCGGCACCGGTCGTGGTCCGACGGCGCGGTGTCCGCGCTCGTGATGCTGTGCACCGGGGGGGCGGTGGTCGGGCTCCTGGCCGTGTCGACGTCGGCCATCGCCGCGCACCGTCTTCCGGGTTTCATGGCCGCCGTGCTGCCGCTGGTGGCCCTCGGCGCGTTCGAGGTCGTGGCCCCCGCGGCCGACGCCGTGGCCCGGATGGCCGACCACCGGGAAGCCGCGGCACGCCTGGTGGCGGTGGCCGACCTGGCCGTGCCGATCGAGGACCCCGCGGCCCCGCTGCTTCTCCCCGACGGGTGCGACGTGGCCGTGGAGGACGCCGTCCTCCGCTACACGAGCGGCGGACCCCGGGTCCTGGACGGCCTCTCCCTGGCGGTGGCCGAGGGGCGCCACCTCGCCGTTGTCGGCCCGAGCGGCGCGGGCAAGAGCAGCATCGTCAATGTGCTCCTCCGGTTCTGGGATCTGGAGTCCGGCACCGCCAGGCTCGGTGGCACCTCACTCGACGACCTGGCCCAGGACGACGTCCGCAGCCGCATCGGCTGGGTCGGCCAGGACGCGCACCTCTTCCCCACCACCATCGGCGGCAACATCGCCGTCGCCCGGCCCGGTGCCACGTCGGCCGAGATCGCCGAGGCTGCCGGGCGCTCCCAGCTCGGACCGTGGATCGACTCGCTGCCCGGCGGTATGGAGACCCCGGTCGGTGAACGCGGTGCCCGTCTATCCGGTGGCCAGCGCCAACGGGTGGCCCTCGCCCGTGCCCTCCTGGCCGGCACGCCCGTGCTCGTGCTCGACGAGCCCACGTCGGGGCTGGACCGCCCGACGGCGCGCCGCCTGGTCGACGACGTGGTGACGGCATCGGTCGGGACGACCGTCGTCTACATCACCCACCGCGACGAGGAGCTGAGCCACTTCGACGACGTCGCCGTCGTCGACGCCGGCCGGGTGGTCGCCACGTCGCGCCGGGACGGTTAGCCCGTCACGTCGACGGGGTCGATGGGGAACCGGACGGTCACCGTGCCGGCCTCGGACGTCGTCGTGACCGGGTAGCCCGAGGCGAGGAACACGCTCAGCATGTCCCGGTTCTCGGAGAGCGTCTGGGCATGGAAGTGGGCGATCCCGTGGCTGCGGGCGGCCTCGGCCAGGTGGACGAGCAGGCGGGAGCCGATCCCCCGGTGCTGGTAGTCGTCGGTGACCACGAAGGCCACCTCGGCCTCGTCGGTCGCCGGCAGGCGCTCGTACCGCCCGACGGCGACGATCCGGTCGTCGTCGGTGACCACGTAGGCCATCCGGTCGACGTAGTCCACATGGGTGAACCGCTCCACCTCGCCCACCGACAGGTGGGGGTGCGCGGAGAAGAACCTCCGGTAGACCGAGCGAGGCGACAGGGTGTCATGGAAGGCGGTCATGGCCTCGCCGTCCGTCATCCGGATGGGCCGGAACCGGACTTCGGAGCCGTCCCGCAGGCGTTCCGTCGACTCGAGCTCCGACGGGTAGGCGTCGGTCGCCGACGGTCCGGTGTCGGGTCCGTCGGGCATCGACCCGATGCTAGGCCCGCGACCGGTGGTGGGTGGGCCCAACCGGCGTCCGACCTCAGTGCCGGCGGGCCGGCGGCGGCGCCCCGTGTGGTGACCGGGGAAACGGACCGTTGGCCGGAGCAAGACGGACGAGTGTGCCGCCGGACCTCCGCACGCGTCGCTCGACGTCGGACAGGGCCCCCACGGCCGAGGCGTCGACCACCCGCAGGCCGTCGGTGCAGAGCTCGATGCTGCGGGTGCCGTCGGCCAGCAACTCGCGGACGACCTCGTCGAGGGTGGCGGCCGTGGTGGCGTCGAGCCGACCCGCCAGGCGGATACGCACGGGATCGGAGTCCGTCTCCACCCAGAGCTCCAGGGCCACGTCCCCCCGCCAGTCGGCCAGACCGACCGGCTCGGCGGCACCCACCGGTGCCACCACCTCGGGAGCACGATGCTCCGACCACGTCGCCGTGCCCGCCCACTCGACCTCCATGGACCCCACCTCCACTCGGTTCAGCAACGCCCCGTACCCGATGGCCGGAGCCCCGGAATTCCCCCGGGTGGCCCGATCCGGACACCGACATGATCGTAGAGACGAATCCCGATCCCCAGAGCCGAAAGTCCCTTACGCGGGTGTTGGACCCGACCGCCCGACCGAGGGGGCGCACGCTGCCGGCACTCACCGGGCCGACGTGACGTTCGGCCCTACCGCGACCTTCCCACAGCAGCCAACCTTGCCGTAGAGAGCATCGACCCCGCCCCACCACGAGGAGAACGCCATGGCCACCACCCAAGATCAGCCGACGTCGGAGGACGGCGCCACCATCGAGCGCCTGGAGCGGTTGCTCGACGACTGGCGGGGGCGCATCGACGAACTGCTCGTGCAGGCCAACCTGGCCTCCAAGGACGTGTCGGAGGCGATCCGCTCGCAGGCCAACACCGCACAGAACGCGTTGCTGGCGGCCAAGAACCAGCTCGCCAGGATCCCCAAGGACGCGGGCAGCAACATCGGCTCGCTCCGGTCCGGCGTCGAGAAGCTGATCGACGATGTCCGCAATGCCTACGAGTCCGCCGAGGCCACCATCCGACGGAGCCGGGGCGAGTAGCGGGCGGGGCCGGTCGGCGACGGTGATCGGCGTGGTCACCCCCCGCCACGACCTGGAGCCCGGAGAGCGCGGTCCCCAGGTGAGCGTGATGTACTCGCAGCTACTGGCTGCGGTCCTCGACTACGAGGCGGACCCCGAGGTGCGTCCGCGCTCCCAGGGCCCACTGGCCGACGTGCTCCGGCTCCGCCACGCCATGGAGCGCCACGCCACGCGGACCGATCCGGGGTGGGCACTGCAGGCGGTGGCCGACCAGCTCGCCTACGACGCCGCCCTCATCAGGCTCGCCCGTCGGCGTGGGATCGTCACCGACCCGGGCGCCTTCGAGCTGCCCGAACACGGCAGGTCGGCGCTCGAGGACGCGCTGATCGCCAAAGGGGTCGACCTGCCCCGCCGGACGCCGCCACGGGGACCCACCGCCGAACCGACCTGAGGTGCTTGGCCCGGGCCGCCGCCCCGGGGGGGGTCTCAGGTGCCGGTGGCGTCGGTGCGACGCTCGTGCTCGGACCGCTCGTGGATCCGGGTGGCGTACGCCGCGGCCTGGGTGCGGCGCTCCATGCCGAGCTTGGTGAGGAGGTTGGAGACGTAGTTCTTGACCGTCTTCTCCGCCAGGAACATCGCCTCGGCGATCTGCCGGTTGGTCTTGCCCTCGGCGATGAGGTCGAGGATGCGTCGCTCCTGATGGGTCAGGGTCGCGAGCAGCGGCTCCTCCTCCGGGCCCTCACGCAAGCGACGCAGGACCCGGTCAGTCAGAGCCGGGTCCAGCAGCGACTGGCCGGCGGCGACCTTGCGGACGTCGTCGATCAAACTGTTGCCGCCCACCTGCTTGAGGACGTACCCCGACGATCCGGCCATGATCGATGCGAACAGCGCCTCGTCGTCGGCGTACGACGTGAGCATGATGCAGGCCGTGGACGGCAGCTGGGCGCGGATGTCCCGGCAGACCTCCACCCCGCTGCCATCGGGCAGCCGTACGTCGAGGATGGCCACATCTGGACGGAGCGCCGGCAGCCGGCTGAGGGCCTCCGCGACGGTGCCGGCCTCCCCCACCACCTCGAGGTCGTCGGTCGACTCGAGGAGGGAGCGCAAGCCGGTCCGGACGATCTCGTGATCGTCGAGGAGGAAGACGCGGATGGTCATGGGCACCCATTTGAGCACGTCGGAGGCGCGTCCGTCGGCGGGGGGCGTGCCCGGGGAGGCGTAACCTGGTGATGTGGGTGACGACCCGGAGCACAGGAGGGCCGCGTACGACGGGATCGAGGACCCGGCCACGCTGCGCCGGGTACTCGGGGCGACGCTGCTTCTGGAGTCCAATCTGCACTTGGGGGAACTGCTCAACCACATCGTCGCCGAGGCCCGGTCGCTGACCGGCGCCCGCTACGGCGCCCTCGGGGTCCTCGACGAGCAGGGCCGCACGACGGTCGACTTCCTGGCGTCCGGTCTCGAGGCCGAGGATGAGATGCGCCTGCTGCAGGGCCCCTTCCCCACCGGCAAGGGGGTGCTCGGGGTCCTCATCACCGATCCCCGGCCGATCCGCATCGGAGTGATCGCCGACCACGCCGCCAGCACCGGGTTCCCCCCCGGGCACCCGCCGATGACCTCGTTCCTCGGCGCACCCATCAAGGTCCAGGACCGCGTCTACGGCAACCTCTACCTGACGGACAAGCTCGGCGCCGACGAGTTCACGCTGGACGACGAGGTGGTCATCGAGGCCCTGGCCGTCGCCGCCGGTATCGCCGTGGAGAACGCCCGGCTCCACCAGCGCGCCGGCGAGGTCGCCGTGTACGAGGACCGGGACCGCCTGGCCCGCGACCTCCACGACGGGGTCATCCAGCGCCTCTTCGCCATCGGGCTGTCCCTACAGGGCCTGGCCGCCACCCCCGGAGGACGGGCCGTGAGCCCCGCCCTCGACGCCGCCATCGCCGATATCGACGAGACGATCCGCCAGGTGCGGGCGACCATCTTCGAACTCGGCGGGGCCGGCAACGGTCGGGGCATCCGGTCCCATGTGCTCGCCCTGGCCGAGGAGCTGCGGCCCGTGGTGGGCTTCGACGTGCCGGTGGAGTTCCAGGGGGCCGTCGACTCGGCGGTGACCGATGCGGTCGCCGACCAGCTGCTCCCCACCCTCCGCGAGGCCCTCACCAACATCGGCCGCCACGCCGGGGCCAGCCGGGCCCGGATCCGCCTCTCGATGGTCGGTCGGCACTGCCGCATGGAGGTCTCCGACAATGGCAAGGGGTTCGTCGACGCGCGTGCCACCGATGGTGGGATGGGGCTCGTCAACATGCGGGACCGCGCCGAGGGCCTGGGTGGGACGTTCGAGGTGACGCATCCGGCACAGGGTGGGACCACGCTCGTGTGGCAGGTCCCCACCTTCACCGACCGGCAGACGGTCGGCGCCGGGGGCCGCTGAGGTCCACCGTCGCCAGGACCAAATCCTCTACCTGGACAGCGCCCGGCTCCGTAGCGTGCCCGGTGGGGCCGGGAGGCGACGGGCCGACCGTCGGCCCGGCCACGCCAGGGAGGCTCAGGTGACGTCAGAGGAGTCGCAGCGGACCCGACGCATCGTCGTCGGGGTCGACGGGTCGGCGGCCGCCACGGCCGCGCTCGACTGGGCGGCCGGGATGGCCCACTCCACCGGTGCCGCCGTCGAGGTCATCGCCACCTGGCAGTGGCCCAGCGGGTACGGTCCCGGGCCGATGCTCCCCGCCGAGTACGACCCCTCGGGAGACGCCGCCCGCATCGTCCGCGAGGCCGTCGGGTCGGCGCGACCGCTCCACCCGGGTGTCGAGTTCGTCCCGCTCGTGGTCGAGGGGCATCCAGGCTCCGTGCTGGTCGACGCCTCCCGGGGCGCCGAGCTCCTGGCGCTCGGCACGCGCGGCCACGGCGAACTGGGCGGACTGCTCCTCGGCTCGGTCGCCGAGCACTGTGCGGCCCACGCGCACTGCCCGGTCCTCATCCACCGGGACGGGGACTGAGCGTGGCCGACGCGCCGGTCGTCCGCACCCGCGGCCTCACCAAGCGCTACCGCGGCACCGACGCACTGGTCGACCTCGACCTCGAGGTGGCGGCGGGCGAGGTGGTCGGCTACCTCGGGCCCAACGGCGCGGGCAAGACGACGACGATCCGCCTGTTGCTCGGCCTGATCCGACCCACCTCGGGCTCGGCCCGGGTCTTCGGACTCGACAGCCTGCGGGACGCCGTGGCTGTGCACCGCCGACTGGCCTATGTGAGCGGCGAGCCGTCGCTGTGGCCAGACCTGACCGGTGCCGAGTCCCTCCACCTGCTGGGTCAGGTGCAGGGTTCGGTCGACGCCGCCTACCGGGACGAGCTGGTCGGGCGCTTCGACCTCGACCTGTCGAAGAAGGTCCGGGCCTACTCCAAGGGCAACCGGCAGAAGGTGGGGCTGGTCGCGGCGCTCGCGTCCCGGCCGGACCTGTTGGTGCTCGACGAGCCGACGGCGGGGCTCGACCCCCTCATGGGCCATGAGTTCCGTCGCTGCGTCAACGAGGCCAGGGAGCGTGGCCAGACGGTGTTCCTCTCGTCCCACCTGCTCGGCGAAGTCGAGGCCCTGTGTGACCGGGTGGCGGTCCTGCGCGAAGGCAGGCTCATCGAGATGGGGACCCTCGCCGAGATGCGCCACCTGTCGGCCGTCACGGTGGAGGTGACCTTCGAGGCCGACGCGCCCGACCTGTCGGCGGTCGACGGGGTCCTATCGGCATCGTCGAGCGGCCGGCACGCCAGCCTCCAGGTGCGCGGCTCCATGGAGCCGCTGCTGCAGGTGCTCGCCGCAGCCGGCGTCCGCCAGCTGCGGAGCCGCGAGCCGTCTCTGGAGGAGCTCTTCCTCACCCTCTACGGCGACGACCACGGTGCCGCCGGTGACGGGTGACGTCGCCGCAGTCCCGGGGGCGCTCGGCGGTGTCGTCCCCGCCGGGCGGTCGCCCACCACGGTCGTCTTCCGGCGGACGGCCCGACGCACCCTCCGGCCGGGGGCCCTGTGGGGCTACGTCTTCGGCGCCGTCGTCGTCGCCTCGGCGTGGAGCTACTCGAGCATCTACAAGACGGGGGCCGAGCGCGCCGCCCTGGCGGCCGCCTTCGGTTCGAACCGCACCACGATCGCCCTCTTCGGGCCGGCGCCCCACCTCGAGACCGTCAACGGGTTCACCGTCCTCAAGTCCTTCCTGACGCTCTCCGTCATCGGTGCCGTCTGGGGACTCCTGACGGCCACCCGACTGCTGCGGGGCGAGGAGCAGGACGGCAGGTGGGAGCTGCTCCTCGCCGGGGCCACCACCCGGGGCCGGGCCGCCGCCCAGGGCCTGGTCGGCCTCCTGACCGGCGTTGCCGTCCTGTGGGCCGTCACCGCACTCGTCATCGCGGTCGGCGGACGATCGTCCCGTGTGGACATCGGACCCGGAGCGGCCCTGTTCTACGCCCTCGCACTGGTCGCCGGCGCCGTGATGTTCACTGCGGTCGGCGCGCTGACGAGCCAACTGGCCACCACGCGCCGCCGGGCCGCCGGGTACGCGGGGGCGTTCCTGGGCGTGAGCTACGCCCTGCGGCTCGCCGCCGACTCGGGCACCGGTCTCCACTGGCTCGTCTGGTGCACGCCCCTCGGCTGGATCGAGGGGCTGCAGCCGCTCACCTCGCCGCGCTGGCTTCCCGTCGTGCCCGTCGTCGCCTTCACCGTCGTCGTCGCCGCAGTGACGGTCCGCCTGGCCGCCACCCGGGACATCGGGACGAGCACCATCGCCGACCACGACCGGGCCGCGCCCCGCCTGCGCCTGCTCTCGGGCCAGCTGGGCCTGACCGTCCGCCTGGTCCGGCCGACGCTGGTGGCCTGGGCGCTGGCGTTGGCCGCCACGGGCCTCCTGTTCGGACTGGTGGCCGAAGGTGCGGGCGCCACACTCTCCGGGTCCTCGGTGCGGGACGTGTTCGCCCGCCTGGGCGCCTCCGGCAGCGGGGCCTCGACCTACCTCGGCGTCACCTTCCTGATCGTCGCCGTCCTGTTGGCCTGCATCGCCGCCGCCCAGGTCACGGCGGCCCGGTCGGAGGAGTCCGAGGGTCGGATCGATCCGCTGCTGACCCGCCCCGTGGCCCGCACCCGCTGGCTCGCCGGCCGGCTCGTCGTGGCGGTGCTGGCCCTGGCGGCCTGCGCAACGCTGGCGGGACTGGCCACGCTGGCCGGGGCCGACGCCGGAGGGGCACGTGTCGACGCCGGCACCGTGGTGGGTGCCGGCCTCAACACGCTGGCCCCCTCGGTATGTGTGCTCGGACTGGGCGTCCTGGCCTTCGGCGCCGCCCCTCGCCGGACCTCGCTCATCGTCTACGGCGTCGTGGCGTGGTCGGTGCTCGTGGACGTGATCGGCGGCATCGGCGCTCTGGACCACTGGGTCGCCGACACCTCGGTGTTCCACCAGATGGCGGCTGCACCGTCGGTGCCGCCCAACTGGCAGGCCATGGGCTGGATGGCGGCACTGGGCATCGTCGCCGCGGCCGCCGGGTGCGCGGCCTTCGTCCGGCGGGACGTCCAGGGCGCCTGAGCGCCCCCCGCCCCGACTCCCGGCCCCGTCCCCGCCCCGGAGCGCGACCCGGCCCCGGATAGGCTCGCCGGATGGCCGACCTCGTAATCGACGGCACCTCCCTCACGCTGGCGCTGTCCCGGGTCGAGCACCTCGAGGGTTTCCGGGGCGACCTGCACGCCCCCCTCACCGCCGTCGCCGCCGTCCGGGCGGTCCAGGATCCCTGGTCCGAGCTGCGGGGCCTGCGCGCCCCCGGCACAGGAGTGCCTGGGGTGATCGCCGTCGGCACCCGACGGGGGTCGTTCGGCAAGGACTTCGCCGCCGTCCACGGCAAGGGGCCCGCCGTCGTGGTCGAGTTCGTCGGCCAGGAGTTCGAGCGCTGGGTCCTGACGGTGGACGACCCCGATGCCGTCGTCGCCCGCGTGTCCGCGCCGCGGCACGGCGCCTGAGGCACCCCGGACGCCGTTCCGCGGTCGCGGTCAGGCGGTGCGGAGCTCCGGCCACAGCCCGCGGCGGACCGGCCCGAGCAGCCGCTGGGTGTAGGTCCCGCCCAGGTGTCGGGACCGCCAGGTGAGCATCGACTGGGCGAGGGGCAGGACCACCAGCGGGTCGGTCGTGGTGGTGTGCCACGTGGGGTCGGCGACTAGGTCGTAGCAGAGCCACGTCCCGTCACCGAACTGCACATAGGCATGGGTCGACGTCCGTTCGACGGCCAGGTTGGTCCGCTCGAGCCGCGGATCGGGACCACCGTCGGTCCGCAGGGGCCCCATCACCATGTCGCGCCAGTCCCACTCCCAATGGGTCGCGGTGCGCCACTGCCCGGGCACCCCCCCGTCGAGGAACGGGACCAGGGACGAGCCGTCGCACTGGATCGGCACCTCCTGGCCGAGCAGCTCGGCGATGGTGGGGAGGAGATCGACGGCCTCGGTGAAGGCATCGACGACCCGTCCCACCGGGCCGGCACGACCCGGGGCACGGACGATGCACGGGATGGCGTAGGTCGACTCGTAGAAGGCCAGCTTCTCGATCAGCCCGAGGTCACCGAGCTGCTCGCCGTGGTCGGAGGTCAGGACCACCAGGGTGTCGTCCGCCTGTCCCGTCGCCTCGAGGTGGTCGAGCACCCGACCCACCTGATCGTCCACCTCGGACACCATGCCGAAGTACTGGGCCCGGAGCCGGGCCATGGCCGCCGGGTCGTCAGGCGCACGGCACAGGTCGAGGGCGCGGGCCGCGTCGACCAATTCGTGGATGCCGGGGTCGGGCGCCAGGGGCAGGCCGACGTCGGCCGGGTCGTAGCGGGTGGACCACCGCCCGGCCGCCGCATAGGGCGGATGGGGGCGCCAGTAGCTGGCATGGGCGAACCACGGGCTGTCCTGGCGGTCGATCCAACGGAGCAGCTGCTCGGTCATGAACGCCGACACGCTGTGCTCGGCGGGCCGCCCGGGCTCGGTCCGGAGCGCCTGGTGCGGCTCGAAGGTGCCGTACCCGAGGGACTCGAGGTGGGCCAGCCAGGGGGTGAGCCGGTCGTCGAGCTCCAGGACGACGTCGAACCCGGGCAGGATGCCCTCGTAGGTGTCGAGGTCCGGGTCGTCGTCGTCGGCGACGGTGGCGGGGTCGACGCCCTGGTCGGTGTAGCCGAACAGCGCCGGCGCGTACCCGGCCCGGCGGGCGAGCCGGGCCACGTTGTCGAACCGGTCCTCGAGCGGGGAGCCGTTCGCCACCACGCGGTTGTTCATCTGGTACGTGCCCGTGTACAGCGCGGCGCGGGCGGGCCCGCAGGGTGCGGCCTGGGAGTGGTGGGAGGCGAAGCGGACGCCGGAGGCGGCCAGCCGGTCGAGGTGCGGCGTCTCCACCAGCGGATGGCCGGCGGCCGACAGGCAGTCGGCGCGCAGTTGGTCCAGGGTCACGAAGAGGACGTTCACGTGTTCCACTCTGCCAGGGCGGTGACGGCTCCGGCTCGGCCCGGGGTGCGCCACCTGGTGCGGGCGACGGTGCTGCCTAGACTCCGCCCGTGGAGCACGTCGACGTACTCATCGTCGGGGCCGGCCTGTCGGGCGTCGGCGCGGCCTGTCACCTCGAGACCCGCCGGCCTGGGACGACCTACGCCATCCTCGAGGCACGCGACGCCATCGGTGGCACGTGGGACCTGTTCCGCTACCCGGGAGTGCGCTCGGACTCGGACATGTTCACCCTCGGGTACTCGTTCGAACCGTGGACGGGCGACAAGGCCATCGCCGACGGCCCTTCGATTCTCGAGTACATCCGCGGCACGGCCCGCAGGCACGGGGTGGAGGCCCGGGTGCGCTTCAACCGACGGGCGGTCGGCGCCTCGTGGTCGACACCGGAGGCGCGGTGGACCGTGGACGTCGAGGACAGCGTCACCGGCGAAGGGAGCCGGCTGACCTGTGGCTTCCTGTGGGGCGCCACCGGCTACTACCGCTACGACCACGGCTACCGCCCCGAGTTCCCCGGCGAAGCCGAGTTCGGTGGCACCATCGTCCATCCCCAGCACTGGCCGGAAGGCCTCGAGTGGCGGGGACAGCGGATCGTGGTGATCGGCAGCGGCGCCACCGCGGTCACCCTGGTGCCGGCCATGGCCGACGGCGGGGCCTCGCACGTGACGATGCTGCAGCGCTCACCGACGTACATCGTGTCCCGGCCCGGCGGGGACAAGGTGGCCGACTCCCTCCGCCGTCACCTGCCCGCCAAGGTCGCCTATGCCGTGGTCCGCTGGAAGAACGTGCTGCTGACCCAGTTCAGCTTCGCCCTCAGCCGGCGGGCTCCCGAGCTGGTCAAGAAGGGGATCCGCAAGGGCGTCGTCGAGGCCCTGCCCGCCGGCTACGACGTCGACGCCGACTTCGCCCCGCGCTACGACCCGTGGGACCAGCGGCTGTGCCTCGTTCCCGACGGCGACCTGTTCGAGGCCATCAGCTCGGGACGCGCCGACGTGGTGACCGACACGATCGACACCTTCACCGCGACGGGGATCCGCCTCACGTCCGGCGCAGAGCTCGGGGCCGACATCGTGGTGACGGCGACCGGGCTGACCATGCAGCTACTCGGGGGCATGGCGCTCCAGGTCGACGGGACACCCGTGGTGCCGGGCGCGTCCGTCGCCTACAAGGGCATCATGCTGTGCGGCGTGCCCAACCTGGCCCTGACCTTCGGGTACACCAACGCGTCGTGGACCCTGAAGGCCGACCTGACGGCCGAGTACGTGTGCCGCCTCCTCGACCAGCTCGACCGGCGCGGCCTGCGCCAGAGCACGCCGTTGGCGCCCGACGCGTCCCAGCCGACCGAGCCGTTCATCGACTTCTCCTCGGGGTACGTCACGCGGGCGGCCCAGGACCTGCCGAAACAGGGTGCCACTACGCCGTGGCGACTCCACCAGAACTACCTCCGGGACACCTGGCTCCTGCGGTTCGCCAAGGTCGACGACTCGATGCTGCTGTCGAACCCGGGCCGGTGGTCCGGACGCCCGGCCGCCGCCTGAAGCGCACCTGTCGGCCCGCGGCGGGCCACTGCCCCGCCGCTCACCGTCCCGGACGTCGTGGTGGAGGGCGCCGACGGCCGGAGCGCCGTCGGCGCCACGCTCGCGCCGTCGCGGTCGGCACTGGCCCCAGCAGCTCGACCCCGGGAGCGTCCGACCCTTACCGCCCGAACTCGACGGCGCCCGTCCCCGTCCCCAGCACGGTGCGCTCGCTCCGCACCGGGTGCCACCGGTGCCCGCGGTCCATCCGGCAAGGTCCGGCGGACGGTGGTCACGGCTACTATGTCATCAACTGATGACTTCTGATCGCCGCACCTCCCTCCTCGTACCGACACTCGTCTCCGTCGGGCTGCTCGTCGCCATCGTCAGCAGCCTGGGCGCTCCGCTGATCCCGACCATCGCCCACACCTACGGGGTGACGCTCAGCACGTCCCAGTGGGTGCTGACGGCGGCGCTGCTGACCGGCGCGCTGGCCACGCCGGTCATGGGTCGCCTGGCCGACGGTTCCCGGCAACGGGACGTCATCGTGGTCACGCTCTCGGTGGTACTTGCCGGCTGCGTGCTGTCGGCCCTGGCGACGTCCTTCACGGTTCTCGTCCTCGGGCGAGCGCTGCAGGGGGTCGGCCTCGGCCTGCTGCCGGTCAACATGGCCATCGCCAGGCGCAACCTCGACCGGGTCCGGGCCGGACGGGCCATCGCCACCCTGTCGGTGTCGACCGCCATCGGTGCCGGCCTCGGGTACCCGATCACGGCGACGGTGGCCCAGCTGCTCGGGATCCACGCCGCCTACTGGTTCGGGGCCCTCATGGTGGGGTGCGCCCTGGCCGCCGCTCTCGTCGTGCTCCCGGCGCGGACGCCGGCGGACCGGCTGGCCTTCGACGTCCTCGGCGCCGTCCTCCTCAGTCTCGCCGTGACGGCCGTCTCGGTGGTGCTCAGCGAGGGCGGCAGCTGGGGGTGGACGTCGCTGCGCTCCCTGGGGATGATCGTGGCCGCCATCGTCGTGCTGGCCGTGTGGGTCCCCCATGAGCTCCGCTCGGACCACCCGTTGGTCAACCTCCACCATCTGGCCAACCGTGCCGTGCTCATGGCGGACGTCTCGGGCTTCCTCATGAGTGTCTCGTTGTACCTCGTCGTACCCATCGTGGTGGAGTTCGTCCAGATCCCCCCGTCCGGCGGATTCGGCTTCGGTGCATCCGTGATCGTGTCGGGCGTCGTCCTGACCCCGTTGTCGCTCGGGACCTTCCTGGCGAGCCGCCTCCTCGTCCCTTACGAGCGGCGCTTCGGTGTGCGCAGCATGATCCCGCTCGGCGCGCTGGTGTTCGCCGCCGCCTCGACCTACTTCGCCCTCGACCACGGGTCCCTGTGGCAGGCGTTCGTCACCCTGGGGATCGCCGGCCTCGGTATCGGCTTCACGTTCGCGGCCATGCCGGGCTTCATCATCCGGGCCGTACCCGCCGCCGAGACGGGCAGTGCCACCGGCTTCTACCAGGTGCTCCGCAACATCGGCCTGTCCGTGGGCAGTGCCTTCGGAGCCGCCGTCCTGCTCGCCTACACCCCCCACGGCGCCAGCCTCCCCGACGTCGACGGCTTCCGTGTCGCGCTCCTCATCTCGGCGGGACTCGGCCTCCTGACCGCCGTGCTCAGTTTCGTCCTTTCCGGATCGGCCCCGACCGGCGACCACCGCACCGGCGTCGACTCCGCACCGGACGTCGTCGAGGTGCGCATGGAGGAGGAGGCGCTCCTCGACGCCACGGGCGCCATGCTGGTGGACGAGCTCGACCTCGACGCCGGGGACCGGACATGAGCGCCGCCCCGGCCACGGGTCCCACCGGTCCGCCCGACGGCCACCGCGCGCCCCGTCGTGCGCGCGACGCCGGTGCCACCCGATTGGCTCTCCTGGGCGCCGCCCAGGACCTGTTCGGCCGGAAGGGGTACGAGCGGACCACTACCCGGGAGATCGGCGAGGCCGCCGGCGTCGACCCGGCCCTCATCTCGCGCTACTTCGGGTCCAAGGCCGACCTCTACCTCGCCGCCGTCGCCACCGAGCGGCTCGATGACAACGAGGTGGAGCAGCACGACCGCACCGACGCGCCCCTCGACGACCTGGCCCAGGTGGTCGAGGTCGTGCTGCGTCGGACCGCCCGGCGGGGGCCGGGGCCCATCCTCCAGGCGCTGGTGCGCGACGACGCATCGGCGGAGATCCGCGCCGCGGCCACGGCCCGTCTCGAGCGCCGCATGGTCGGGCCGATCGCCGCGGACTACCGGGCGGCCGGCCTCGACCGGCCGACGCTCCGGGCCCAGGTGGCGGTGGCCGCCGTGCTCGGCGTGGGACTCGGGCGCTCGCTCGGATGGTTCGACGAGCTGCACGCAGCAGACCCCGGTGACCTCGCCGGACTGGTCACTGAGGCCCTGGAGGCCCCCTCCGACGTGTCGGTCGACCGGCCCTCCCGCTGACCGGTCGGCCACGAGGTCGGGGCGTCGTTACCCCTTCGCTTCGGGGCCTCCCGATCCGGACCCTAGGTACTGCTCCACGGCCTGGACGACGCCTCCGGCGATGACCTGCTGGGCCGCCGCGCCGGCGGCGAGCGTCCCCTCGAACGGATCGGTCACGAACAGCGGCTCGATCAGCGCGCCGGGCATCGACGACGGCGTGGTGAAGAAGCCGGGGTCGGCCGGGCCGAGCAGCAGCACGTGGCCGTAGTGGGCCGCAGCCACGGCGACCGGGCTGGACGAGCTCGTCGGGACCAGTGAGCCCTCGACCGAGTCCGGCTCGACCCCGTCGTCCGGGATCTGCCACCCCTGCGCGTTCATGGCGGCGAGCGTGTCCTTCTGGACCAGCGTCGCCAGGCGGAGGTTGGCGGCACTGAACGGGCGGGCCGCGTCGTAGGTGGTGACACTCCCCCCGTCCGACGTGCTCGCACCGCTGTCGAAGTAGATCCCGATGAGGACGGCGGCCCCCGACAGGTTGGCGCACACGTCCCGCGCGGCCACGTCGTCGTGCGCGCCCTGGAGGCTCAGCTCCTCACCCGACAGGTCGGCCGGTGTCAGTCGGACGACGTTCGAGTCGGCGGTGCGGGACACCACGACGCGGTAGCCGTCGGCCCGGAGCAGCCGCGCGGCGTCCAGCTCGACCGGCAGGGTGACGGTGCCCTCGTCGACGGCCGCCCCCGACGTCGTGGATCCGACCGCCCCCGGGTCGAGGCCACCGTGCCCCGCGTCGAGGAAAACCGTGGTGTGGCGGTCGCCCGCCGTCGGGGCGAAGGCCACACAGGCACCCGGGGCGAAGGCCGCCGGGTCGAGCGCCACACCGTCCGCCGTCGACCGGCCGAGCGGGCCCGCCCGCCAGAAGACCAGCACAACGGCCGCCGCCACAAGGAACAGCACGAGGAGACTGCGACGCCGCCGGCCCCGCCGTCGCGCACGGGCCTCGGCGGCCGACTGGGTCGCCGAGGGTCGTCGGGCAGGGGACATCGTGCGTCCAGTGAAGCAGCCCCGGAGCGGCGCGCGGCGTCAGGCCGGCCTACCTGTCGATTGTCGGCAATCCTGTTCGTCGTAGAGACGGAGCGGCCCGAAGGACGGGTCGCCGGAAGGGAGCCGTCATGGCCGAGTACCTGGTCCTCATCTACGAGGACGAATCCGCATACGAGCGCCCCGCTCCCGGGGAGGTCGACGAGATGATGGAGGGGCACCGCCTCTTCGGGGAGCGTCACGGTGGTGCCATCCGGGGCGGCAACGCCCTGCAGCCGTCGGGAACGGCGACGTCGCTCCGCTCCGACGGTGCCGGAGGGTTCACCATCACCGACGGGGCATTCGCCGAGACGAAGGAGGCCCTCGGTGGCTACTACCTCGTCGAGGCCGCTGACCTCGACGAGGCCATCGGCCTGGCCAAAGAGATCCCGGCGCCGTTCGGCGGGGTCGAGGTCCGGCCCATCCGGCCCCTCTGACCCGGTTCCGGGCCATGGATGCCTCGGTCGAGGCCGCGGTCGCCGATGCGCACCGCCGCGAGTGGGCCTTCGTGCTCGCCGCGACGGTGCGCGTCGCCGGGGACATCGACCTCGCCGAGGAGTGCGTGCAGGACGCTTACGCCCGGGCGCTCACGGCCTGGCGCGACCAGGGGGTCCCGGCCCGTCCGGCGGCATGGCTCACCACCGTGGCCCGGCGCCGGGCGATCGACGTGCTGCGGCGCCGCGCCGTCCACGAGCGGGTCCTGCCGGAACTGCTCGTGGAGGAGGAGTCGGCCGCCCCGGCGCCCGGCGATCGACCGGCCGTCCCCGACGACCGGCTCCGGCTCGTCTTCACCTGCTGTCACCCGGCGTTGGCGCCCGAGGCCCGGGTCGCCCTCACCCTTCGGCTGGTGTGCGGCCTGACCACGGCCGAGGTCGCCCGGATGTTCCTCGTCCAGGAGCCGACCATGGCGGCACGGATCACGCGGGCGAAGAAGAAGATCGCCGCCGCGCGCATCCCCTACCGGGTGCCCCGGCTCGAGGAACTGCCCGGGCGCACCGACGCCGTGCTGACCGTCGTCCACCTTGTCTTCACCACCGGCCACACCGCCCCGGTGGGTGTCGACCTCGTCCGGGCCGACCTGGCGGAACTGGCCCTGTCGCTGGCCCGGATGCTCCGCCTGCTGCTCCCCGACGACGCCGACGTGGCCGGGCTGCTCGGCCTGATCCTGTTGACCCACGCCCGCCGCAGCACGCGCGTCGCCGAGGACGGCTCGCTCGCCCTCCTGTCCGACCAGGACAGGAGCCGGTGGGATGCCGAGGGCATCGCCGAGGGCCTGGCCCTGGTGCGCGAGGCGCTGGCGCGCCGGCCGCCGGGACGGTTCGCCCTGATGGCGGCCATCGCCGCCGTGCACGCCGAGGCGCCGAGCTGGTCGGCGACGGACTGGGC
>CAZULR010000021.1:15928-19045 GCA_964621235.1 uncultured Acidimicrobiaceae bacterium | reverse complement strand
CGTACCGGGCCTTCAGCTCGTGGAGGGCGAGGACCGACTCGGCGCGGTCGAGCCGACGCTCGAGGTGACCCACCCGTTCGACGAGCTCGTCGCTCACGCGCGGACCACCACGGCGCGCGTCAGGTAGGCCCACGCCTTCGGTGCCGCTCCGTATCGCTGGTCGACCTCCAGCACCTCGAAGCCGGCGGCCCCGGCGAGCGCCACCGGGTCGCGTGTCAGGTGGCACCCGTCGGCGACGCGCCGCTGGAGGGGCTCGACCCGGCGTTGGAGCGCCGCCACCCGAGCGTCCGGGGCCAGCCCGTGCTCGAGGAAGTGGAGGTGGCCGCCGGGACGGAGCACGCGCCGCACTTCGGCCAGTGCCGCCTCCACGTCGGGGATCGTGCACAGCACGAATGTGCACAGCGCGGCGTCGCAACTGGCGTCTTCGAGCGGCAGCATCTGCCCGTCGAGGCCGACCTGCTCCACCGGGACCGCTGACGCGCCGATGCGGCCGGACGCCATGCGGAAGGCCGTCGCCGACGGCTCCACGGCCAGGACCCGCTCCACCCCGTCGGGATAGTGGGGGACGTTGAAGCCCGAGCCGAACCCGATCTCGACGACACGGCCGTGGAGGCCGGCCGCCGTGTGGGCCCGCAGGTCGTCCAGTCCCCTGGCGCCGCAGGTCAGGGCGACCAGCCGGGGGACGACCTGTTCGCGGTAGAAGGGCACCGCGTCAGGGTAGCGAGCCGGCACGCGCCCGACCGGGCCGCGCCGGCGGTGAATCTGTCATAGACTCTGTCAGAACCGGGCCGTCCGAGCGAGGAGCGTCGTCATGCAGGTAGTGGTCCTGGGAAGCGGCAGTCCGATCCCGTCGCCGGACCGTGCCGGGCCGTCCACGCTCGTCCGCACCTCGGTCGGGGACCTGCTCTTCGACGCCGGCCGCGGCGTGTCGATGCGGGCGGCCGGGGCGATGTCCGGACCGGTGGCGTTCCGTGCCGTGTTCCTGACCCACCTGCACAGCGACCACGTCACCGACCTCAACGACGTCATCACCACCCGGTGGGCCATGTCGTTCGCCCCGAACCCGCTGTCCGTCTACGGCCCGGTGGGCACGGCCGCCCTGGTGGCCGCCACCGAGGCCATGCTCGAGCCGGACATCGGCTACCGGCTGACCCACCACGAGGACCTCGACTGGCGACCCGCGACCGTGGCCACCGAGGTGGTTGGGGGCGTGGTGTTCGACGAGGGCGACGTCCGGGTGACGGCCGGCCCCACCGACCACGCCCCGGTGCACCCCACGGTGGGCTACCGCGTCGACGACGGCGGCGCGTCGGTGGTCATCGCCGGGGACACCGTGCCCTGCGACGGCCTCGACCGGCTGTGCGGCGGGGCCGACGTCCTGGTGCACACGGTCGTCCGGCGGGACCAGATCGAGGCGCTGGGCGTGCCCCGCCTGATCGACGTGCTCGACTACCACTCGTCGGTGCCCGACGCGGCACGGACCGCGGCCCGCGCCGGGGTGGGCACGCTGGTGCTCACCCACATGGTCCCGCCCGTCCAGCCCGGTGCCGAGCAGGAGTGGATCGACCAGGCGCGGGGTGAGTTCGGTGGCACGGTGGTGCTGTCCGAGGATCTGACCTCCGTCGAGGTCGGCGCGGCCATTCAGTAGGATTCGGCTCGGTGACTGGCAGATGAGCAGGGACCCCGAGGGTCAGGACGCGGCGGCCGAGTCCGAGCCGGACGTCCGGTTCACCTACGCCAACGAGCGCACCTTCCTGGCCTGGAACCGGACCGCGCTCGCCCTGATCGCCACCGGTGTGGCGGCCACCCAGCTGCTGCCCGAATTCAACGTCCGGGGTGGACGACACCTGTTGGGCATCCCGCTGATCGCGCTCGGCGCGCTCGTGGCGTTCACCAGCTTCCGGCAGTGGCGGCTCAACGAACGGGCCATGCGCCGGCGTGAACCGCTGCCGCGGTCCTCGATGGCGCTCGTCCTGTCCATCGGGATCGGCGTCGTCGCCGTGCTGGGCATCGTGCTCGTCGCCCTCGGCTCGAAGTAGGGCCGACCATGGCCGACGACGACGCCCGGAGTCTCGGCGAAGCGTGGGACGAGGGTCTGGCCCCCGAGCGGACGGAGCTGGCGTGGGGTCGCACGGGACTGGCGGTGCTGGTGGCACTCGGCGTCCTGGCCCGCCGGGTGTGGTCGCTGAGCGGGTGGCTCGAGATCACCGCCCTCACGGTGTTCGGTGTGGGGGGACTGGTGTGGCTGGTGGGGATGCGCCTCTCCCGCGACCTCCACCTGACCATGGAACCGCACGGCCTCGACGGCCGGACGGCCTTCGGGCTGGTGACGCTCGGCACCTTCCTGCTGGCGCTCGGCGGACTCGTGTTCGGCATCGTCCGGTAGCGCAGGGCCGACCGCGTTGGCCCGCGTGGTCCGGGGTGAGGCCGTTCTCCTCTACAAACCATGGGGCCCCGGGACCACGCTGGATCCGGAGGTGGACGACATGAAGACGGTGATCATCTACGAGTCGGTGTACGGGAACACACAGCTGGTGGCGGACGAGTTGGCCGACGTGGCGCGCCACCACGGCGAGGTCACCGTGGTGGAGGCGGACCACGCCGCCGCGGGCGTGACCGAGGGAGCCGATCTCGTCCTCGTCGGCGGACCGACGCACCTCCACGGACTGTCGACCCACGCCACGCGCCAGAGCGGCCCGAGCCGACCGGCCGGCGCCGGGGAGTCGTCGCTCGGGCCGGATGTGCCCGGGCCCGGGCTGCGTGACTGGTTCCGGCAGTCGGGACGCGTCGACGGCCTCGCGGCGGCGGCGTTCGACACGCGCCTCGACGGGCCGGAGCTCGTGACGGGCCGCGCCTCGATGGGCATCAGCCGGCGGCTGCGCCACCACGGCTACCACGAGGTGGCGGCTCCCCGCAGCTTCCTGGTGACCAGGGAGAACCGGCTGATGTCCGGCGAGCGCCAGCGGGCCCACGACTGGGGGGTCTCGCTCGTCGAGTCGCTGCTGGCCGACGCCGCCCGGTGACGGGCGGGGGGGCCCCGGGGGGGGGGGGGGGCGGCGGCGGGGCGGGGCGGGGGGGGCGGGGGGGGGGGGGGGGGGGGGGCGTATGGGGGGGGGG
>CAZULR010000021.1:5007-15918 GCA_964621235.1 uncultured Acidimicrobiaceae bacterium | reverse complement strand
CGCGCTCCGCGACCCGCCGCCGGCCGCCGCCCCCCGTTGACGGCGGCCGCGGCACCGCCCGGGTGGCGCGCTACCGTCGGGCCGGTCCGCGTGGCGCGGGCGTGGACTGGGGGTCGGCGATGATCGAGGACGTGGTCGAGCAGTGGCACCGGTACCTGCGGGGCGAGCTCGCCGGCGGCCTCGACGACCTGCTCGACGACGATGTCGTGTTCTACTCCCCGATCGTCTTCACGCCCCAGGTCGGCAAGGCGGTGACGACGCTGTACCTGCAGGCCGCCGCCGTGGCGCTGCCCGGCGATGCGGAGGCCGGTGCACCGGGGTCGGCGCTCCCGGGCAGCGGTGGGTTCCGGTACACCAAGAAGGTCCTCGACGGTGACACGGCGGTTCTCGAGTTCGAGACCACCATCGACGGCAGGTACGTCAACGGGGTCGACATCATCCGGTGCAACGAGGCCGGACGCATCGTCGAGTTCCGCGTGATGATCCGACCCCTGCAGGCGGTCGACGCCGTGCACCGGCAGATGGCGGCGACACTCGAGCGGATGTCCTCGGAGAGCTGACGACGACGGGGCGGAGGTCCCACCAGCGCCCCGGGGCGAGGAACGCACGGGGGGACCCGGTCCTACACTGGCGGGGTGCACATCTACGCCGGTGGCGGCAACTCCTGGGTGGCGGTCATCCCCTTCATCGTCGTGGTCGTCATCCGGATGCTGTCGACGCAGCGCCGACGTCAGGGTGGGGGTCCTGGTGTCCCCGGCGGCGCCCGGGGGTTCACCCCGCAGGCCCGCCCCACCTCGACCTCGCGACCCCTCGCCGACCCGGCGCCCGGAGTGGCGGCGACCGCGTCGACGGTGCAGCCGGGGTTCACCGGCACGGCCCCGGGCTGGTTCGTCGACCCGTTCGTGCGGCACGAGCAGCGCTACTGGTCCGGCACCGCCTGGACGGAGCACGTCCTGGACGCCGGTACGCCGGCACTCGACCCGCCGCCGACCCGCTCCGCTGACTGAGCCCGCCGGGCGGGGCTCCCGCCCGGCCCCGGGGGCCGGACGACGATGCGGGCCTGCCGTTCAGGTGAGCAGGGCGTAGGCACTGGTGGCGACCAGCCAGATGCCGACCACCCCCGAGATGCCGACGATGACCTGGTCGGTATGACCCGAGATCCACCCCCGCACCCGGGCGAGCAGCTCGCGTGTCTCCTCGGGCCGGATCCACGCGTAGATCTCGGCCGCCAGGTAGGTGGCCGTCGACAGCAGACAGAAGACGACGAGTGCGATCCCGCTCTCCCACGACCCGAGTTTGGCGTCCACGATGACGGCGACGCCCGCGGCCACCAGTCCCCACGGCTGGGTCAACGGGCCGAGGGCGAAGGCGAACCAGCGCGACATGTCGTCCACGCCGGTCTGCCACTTCGGCGGATCCTTGGGCTTCTTGGGCCGGCCCATCTTCCGCCAGCGGTGCAGGGCGATGACCAGGAGCACGGCGCCGAGCGCCAGCTTCACCGCGAGCATCGCGGTGGACGGGGCGGTGGAAGGCTTCGGTGGCCGGTTGTCGGTGGCGGCGAGCGTGGCCACGACGACGACCGCCAGGGACAGGATCCAACCGCTGATGAAGAAGGCCGCCTTGGAGACCCCGTTCTTCGAGGCCAGTATCAGGGCGAACGCCGTGAAGGGGATGGGCTCGAGCGTGATACCCAGGGCGATGATCACGAGGTTGAGAACGAGCATCAGGCTGCTCGACGTTCGCTTCGGGAGATCCGCATCACTGGTACCTGTCGCCGGGGGTGTCCGCAGGATAGGCGCGCTCCGACCGGACGGTCGGGGAATCTGACGGTGGCGGGCCGGGTCAGCGTGCTGCGAACGTCACGCCGTCCCAGGCGCCCGACTCCCGCCAGGCTGCGGTGCGCCGGAAGAACTCGATGGAGCCCTTCCCGTACGACGCGCCCCACGGGGGTCCGTCGAGGGGGCGTCCCTCGTTGTTGTAGTAGCCGGGCGTGCAGTCGGACCCGCCGATGCCCCCCGTCCCGTTGACGGCATGGGCGACGATCTCGTCCGCCCAGGCGTCCTCCGCCTCGGCGGTAGCCTCGACCGACCAGAGGCCCCCGGCCTCGAGGTGCTCCACGATGGCGGCCATGTGCAGGGTGGCCTCGTCGAGCAGCTGGGTGAAGTTGGCCGTCCACGCACCCTGGGACTGGCCGAGGAGGAAGAGGTTGGGGTAGCCGTGGGTCAGCATCCCGTGGAGCGTGCGCATGCCCCGCTCGTCCCACTTCTCGGTCAGCGTGCGCCCGTCCCGGCCGTGGACCCGGAAGCCGGCACGGCGCTCGTAGCCGGTCCCCACCTCGAACCCGGTGGCGTAGATGATGCAGTCGACGGGATACCGGACGCCCCCGGCGACCACGCCGTCCGGGGTGATCCGGTCGACCCCCCTCCCATCGGTGTCGACGAGGGTGACGTTCGGACGGTTGAACGTCGCCAGGTATTCGTCGTGGAAGCAGGGCCGCTTGCAGAACATCTTGTAGAACGGCTTCAGGGCCTCCGCGACCGCCGGGTCGTCGACCTCCGCGTCGACGCGGCGGCGGATCTCCTCCATCTTCTCGAAGTTGGCCAACTCGAGGACCTCGTCGAAGGGTCGATCCAGGGCCCCCGCCCGGCCGCTGCGGAAGATCTCCATCATCTTCCCCACCAGGGTCGTCCATCCGTCGTCGACCAGGTCCACGTCCTGGGGAACACCCGAGAGCACCGCGTTGAAGTTGCGGATCCGCTCGCGCTGCCAGCCGGGTCCGAGCGAGGCGGCCCACGCCGGGTCCGTGGGGCGGTTGGCCCGGACGTCGATCGACGACGGCGTACGCTGGAACACGAGGAGCTGGGCCGCCGCCCGACCGAGGTGGGGGACGATCTGCACGGCAGTGGCACCGGTGCCGATGACGGCCACCCGGCGGTCCGCGAGACGGTCGAGCCCGCCCTCCGGACCGCCGCCGGTGTAGTCGTAGTCCCATCGACTCGTGTGGAACGAGTGCCCACCGAACGACCCGATGCCGTCGACGCCGGGGAGCTTGGGGCGGTGCAGGGGGCCGGTGGCCGTCACCACGAACCGGGCCCGGAGGCGGTCGCCGCGGTCGGTGTTCACGGTCCATCGGCCGGTGCTGTCGTCCCAGTGCAGGTCGGTGACCTCGGTCCCGAGCAGCGCCCGCTCCGCCAGGCCGTAGTGGTCGGCGATCCGCTGGGCGTGGGCCAGGATCTCGGGGGCGCCCGCATACCGCTCGGTCGGGACGACCCCGAGCTCCTCGAGCAGCGGGAGGTAGATGTACGACTCGATGTCGCACTGGGCGCCGGGGTACTGGTTCCAGTACCAGGTGCCGCCGATACGGCCACCTTTCTCGACCAGGCGCACGCCGTCGAACCCGGCACCGCGCAGCCGCGCCCCGGCCAGGAGTCCACCGAACCCGCCCCCCACGACCACGGCGTCGAGCTCCTCGTCGAGGGGGGCGCGCCCGGCCACGTCGGCGTACCGGTCGGTGGCGAAGCCGGCGTAGTCGCCGGAGACCTCGAGGTACTGGTCCTTGCCCTCGGGGCGAAGGCGCTTCGCCCGCTCCATGGCGTAGCGCCGGCGCAGGGCGTCGGGGTCGAATCCCGGGCCGGCCGTGACGGGGTCTGCCATGCGCGCAGTCTACGGTCGGCGACCGGTCCGCCCGGGAGAGGTGCCGGGGCGGGCCGGCGTCGGTACTGTGGCGGAATGCCCGAGCACGTCAGCGTGACCACCGAGATCGCCGCGCCGCCCGAGACGGTCTACGCCATGGTCGCGGACCTGACCCGTATGGGGGAGTGGTCCCCGGAGAACACCGGGGCTACGTGGCTCGGTGGGGCCACCGGTGCGACCCCGGGGGCCCGGTTCAAGGCGAAGAACGCGACGGGCCGGAAGGAGTGGTCGACGACGGGGAAGATCCTCGAGGCGGTACCCGGGCGGGTGCTCTCGTTCCGCGTCACCGCCCTCGGGTCGAAGGTGGCCCTGTGGACCTACCGGTTCGAGCCGGCCGACGCCGGCTGCAGGGTGACCGAGTCGTGGGACGACGAGCGCAACGCCCTGGTCAAGGTGCTGGGCAAGCCGGTCAGCGGGGTGGCCGACCGCGCCACCCACAACCGGGCCGGCATGGAGGAGACCCTTCGCAACCTGAAGGCCGCAGCCGAGGCCTGAGCGGTCGGGGTCCCGTGGCCCGACGGTGGCCTCAGCCCCGGCCCGGGAGCCGCCACAACGGGCGGGACAGCGGGCCCGTGGCGGACACGAGGGATTCGACCACGGCGGCCGCGGCCAGCAGGATGTGCTCCTCGCCGGGTCGGGCGATGAGGGCCATGCCGACCGGGAGCCCGTGGATCAGGCCGACCGGCACGCTCATGATGGGCCAGCCGGCCACGGCGGCGGGCGTGGTCACCCAGCTCGAGACCGCCCCGGCGTGACCGCCGACGACCAGGTCGCTCTTCCAGGCCGGCCCGTACGCGGCGGCGACGAGCACGTCGGCGCCATCGAGCGCCGGCTCGAGACAGGTCGAGACGGCCCATCGCAGGTTGCGGGACCGGGCTGCGGCAAAGCCGGCGCCGGCCCGACCGCCGGTGCCGAGAGCCTGGGTGAAGAGCTCGTGGCCGAACCACGGCAGCTCGACCTCGGGGTGGGCGTCCTCGTGGGCCACCACGTCGGCCAGCGACCGCACCCCGTCCCCGGGGCGGGCGGCCAGGTAGGCCCCGAGGTCGTCGACGAGCTCGGACAACAGGACGACGAACTCGTCGTTGACCGCGTCGGACCCCGGCAGGGCCATGTCGCGGTCCACGACCGACGCCCCGGCGCGGCGCAGGGCGTCGACGACGCCGGCCAGCAGGGCGTCGGTCGACGGGTGGCCGGTCTTCCAGGTGGTGGCGGCGGCGAAGCGAGGTGGGGGCCCGTCCGACCCGACCGCCGCGGTGGCGGACAGCACCGCGTAGAGCTGGGCGACATCGTCGACCGCGCGGCCGAGGGGCCCCGGGCTGTCCTGGCTGGCGCTGATGGGGACCACTCCGGCGGTGGGTACGGCCCCGACCGTGGGCTTGAGCCCGACCACACCGTTCAGGGAGGCCGGGCAGACGATCGAGCCGTCCGTCTCGGTACCGACGGCGAGGGGTGCGAAGCCGGCGGCCACGGCGGCGGCGGAACCCGACGAGGACCCTCCGGCACTCCGGTCGAGTGCCCACGGGTTGCCCACCAGGCCTCCGGTGGCCGACCACCCGCTGGTGGAGCGGGCGGAGCGGATGTTCGCCCACTCGGACAGATTGGTACTGGCCAGCACCACGGCCCCGGCGTCCCGCAGACGCGTGACGAGCGGCGCGTCCGTGGCGGGCCGGCCGACCAGTGCCGTCGACCCGGCCGTGCCGGGTAGCCCTGTCACCTCGATGTTGTCCTTGATCACCACGGGCACCCCATGGAGGGGCCCCCGCACCTCACCCCGGGAGCGCTCGAGGTCCCGTTCGGCGGCCACCTGGCGGGCGTCGTCGGCGACGGCCGCGATCGAGCGCAGCCCGTAGGGACCGGCCGGGTCGTCGAGCGCGGCGATCCGGGCGAGCAGGGTGTCGACCAGGCCGGCGCTGGTGAGCGTCCCGTCGGCGAGCCGCCGGCCGATCCCGTCGACCCCCAGGTAGGCGGTGGCCGCCGAAGCGGGATGGGGATCGGTCGTCACCCGTGCAGGGTAGACAACCCGGCACCCCCCGGACGGTCGGACGGGCACACCGACGCGGCCGACCCGGTGCTCAGCCGTCGGCGAGGGGCGAGGCGCTGGCCCCGTACGAGTCGTAGGGACATCCGCGCCGACGTGCGAGCTCGGCGCCGGCCTCCTGCTGGAACTCGCTGATGCCCCCCGGCTCCCACGGCCCGACCGATCCGCCGGCGAGCGCCACCGGCGCCTTCGGGACGACCCCGAAGTGCGCCCGGACCTCCTCGACGGGCCGGTCGGCAAGGGCGAACCAGTCGGTGCGGAGGAAGTCGATGCTGCCCCGGCACAGCGCGCCGCGCCGCATGGCGTCGGCGACCCGCGCCGCCATGCCCGATCCGGCGAGGTGGCCGGGCGAGTACTCGAACAGGCCGAGACCGGTGCGCAGGTAGCCCGTCTCGAACAGGGAGACCACCATGGCCAGCAAGGAGAAGGCGTGCATGTCGTCGTTGGCGCGGGCGATGAAGGCGAAGACCTCGAGCTCCGATTCGACCGTCGTGCCGTAGTCCGCGACGACGTGGACCCAGTCGTGCTGGGCCAGCAGCGGGGGTGCCGAGCCGGGCAGGCCGGGGTAGGAGAATCCGCGGGCACGGTAGAACTCGGTGATCCGCCGGCCCAGGGTGCCGTCGGGAAGATCCTCCAGGGCGGCCCAGGCGCGGGCCAGGTCAGGGTCGGCGACGGACTCCTGCCAGGCGGACTCCAGCTGGCGCGACGTGTGGAGCACAGCGGCGTCCTCCGGGTGCCACGTCGCCGTGTAGCCGTTCCGCTCGAAGTCCACAGCTGCGAGTCCCAGGCTGCCGTCGGCCAGGCGACGGGCCACGTCGAGCATTCCCTCCTCGACGCACGCCTCCCTCGCGTAGGCGGCGACCCGCTCGGCGAGCTCCGGGGGGATCGGGCGGGCCAGCAGCGCCAGCAGCACCATCGTCTGGACGATGCGGGTCCGGAACTCGAGGCTCCGGTGAGCCAGTGCGGCGCCGAAGCCCTCCGGGCCGACCGGCTCACCGTCGAGGACGGCGGGGTGCCCGGTCATGGCCGGCAGGACGGCCTCGAGCAGGAGGCGCTGGGTCCCGGTCAGCTCGGCGTCGCCGGCCACCGCGCCGGCGATGGCCCGGCTCAGTCCGGCCACCTCGGCGGCGTCCGGCGGCTCGAGGAGCACCTGGGTCGGATCGGGCAGTGGTGTGGGCATGGTGTGCTCCCCGAGGTGGCCGGGACGGCCGGTGGTCCCACCGGCATCCGTGTCGCCCCACACGGTAGGGGTCGTGCACCACGCGTCGCACGGACGGTGGGTGCACCGGCGGCCGGGTCCGAGCGGGCAGACTCAGGTCCGGACGGCGGAGGAGCCGATGGTCGGCACCCCGCATCCCGCGGAGGAGGAGCACCGGTGGAGCACGGCCTGGGCACGGAGGTCCTGGTGGTGGTGTCCGCCTGCGTGGTGCTGTGGGCGCTGGTCTCGGGTCTGGCGGCGAGGTGGTCGATCAGCGCGCCACTCGCGTTCGTGGTCCTGGGGCTGGCCGTCACCCACGGACCGGTCCACCTCGTCGAGATCAATCCCCACTCCTCGACGATCCTGACGCTCGCCGAGGTGACGCTCGCCCTGGTGCTGTTCACGGATGCCTCGCGCGTGAACATCCACGAGCTGCGCCACGACCTCGGGCTTCCGGTCCGCCTGCTGGCCATCGGGCTGCCCCTGACCATCGGGTTCGGCACGGCGGCGGCGTTCGGCGTGCTCCCGGGCATCGGCATCTGGGTGGCCGCCACCGTCGGTGCCATCGTGGCGCCGACGGACGCGGCACTCGGTGCCACCATCATGGAGGACCCGCGCGTCCCGGACCGGATCCGCCGGGTGCTCAACGTCGAGAGCGGTCTCAACGACGGCATCGCCACCCCGTTCGTGAACCTCTTCCTGGCCGGCGCCGTCTCCACCGAGGCGACACACTCGGCCCAACTGGGTGCCGCCGTGCGCGAGCTGCTCGTCGGCGCCGGGGTCGGTGTCGGCATCGGACTCGTCGGTGGCTGGCTGCTCACGCGGGCCGTAGCGGCCGGGTGGAGCGCGCCGGGCTTCCGACCGCTGGTGGCACTCGGCCTCGCCCTGTTGGCCTACGGACTGGCGCTGCACTGGAGCGGCAACGGCTTCGTGGCCGCCTTCCTGGCGGGCATGTCCTTCGGCAGCATGGTCCGGGTCGGGCTGGAGGAGAACGTGCAGTTCGCCGAGCGGATGGGGGGCTTCCTGGCCCTCATGGTGTGGCTCATGTTCGGTGCGGTCATGGTGGTGCCCGGCTTCCGGGCCGCCGGGTGGCGGGACTACGTCTTCGCCGTCCTGGCGCTCACCGTGCTGCGCATGGTGCCGGTGGCGCTAGTGCTGGTCGGCTCCGGCCTGGACCGGGCGACGGTGGCCCTGGTCGGCTGGTTCGGTCCGCGCGGCCTGGCCTCGGTGGTGTTCGGCCTCATCGCCTACGACCGGCTCGACGCCGGGGCCGCCAACCAGGTGCTGAGCGTGGTGGTGGTGACCGTGACCTTGAGTGTCGTGGCCCACGGGCTGACGTCGGGACCGCTCGCCGCCCGCTACGGCAGGTTTGCCGCCACCCTGGTCGACCACCGACCCGAGCACGACGCCACGGTGCCCTTCCGCACCCGCCCGCCGCTCGAGTTCCACACGCCGGGGGCGGTCTCGACCGGCAAGGCCGGCACCGACGGCGCGCCGGACTGACCGGCGCCCGGGCCGGGACCGGTATCCGGGCGGACCGGATGGAGCCGGGTCAGTCCTCCGGCAGGTGCTCCGAGGGGCGCACCCCGACGTTCGGACTCAGCACGATCCGGTTCCGCTCGTCGGCGCTGCGCCGCTCGGCGCCGTGGACGTCCGTCTGGACGTCCCGGATGGCGGCGTCCGGCTTGTCCTCGAGGCCGAGGAGCACCGCTTCGTCCAGGCCGCGCTTGGCGATCAGGAGCGCGTCGAGCTTGGTCTGCATGGCCCGGCTCTCCCGGTTCTGGGTGGACTGGATGATGAACACCATCACGAAGGTCACCATGGTCGTGACCGAGGTGATGACCGTCGCATAGCGGGTGTTGAACGGGCCACCCCTGACGAACAGCAACCCGACGGCCCAGAGCGCCACCAGGCCGACCGCGGCGGTGATGGCGGTGAACGACCCGAGGAAGGTCGTGAGGTTCGAGACGGCATGACTCGCCTGGTGGTGGATCCTGGGTCGGTCGTCCGGCACTGGTACCTCCTGGGGTGGGCGCGGAAGAGGGACGGAAGGTCGGCGTGCCGCCGGAAACCGCGCGTTGCGGCGGAAAGGAGGGGACCGGAGCCCAGGTGGAAAGGGCTCGGTCCGGAGCGCAGGTGGCGGGACCGTTGCTCGACGGACCAAGCAGCACCAGCCTAGGGGGACACGGCCGAGCTCCGAGCGGCGGCCTGCGGAGCACGGATCCGATGCCGGGTGGCGGCCCACGCTCCGGGACCGGTGCCCGCCGGTCCGCCGACCCCCGCCGCACGACCGACCGGTCCCGTCGGAAGTCCGGTAGCCTGGGGCTCCACGCTGAGTGGGGACTCCCGTTGGAGCCTGGTCGAACTGGTCCGGCTCACCCTGTCGCCTCCTCTGAGCTCGTCTCGAGGAGATCCATGCCCCACGCCATGAACATTCGTCCCGGACGGGCGCGCCCGCAGTCGACCACCCCGGCGGACCACCCGACGGCGGTCGTCTACTGCGAGGCCAACTTCGGACTGGCGGACGGAAAGACGGCCAACGGACTGATCCGCCACTCCGAGCGCTACGAAATCCTGTCCGTCATCGATAGCACGAAGGCGGGCGGTGACTCGGGTGAAGTCCTCGGTGACGGCCCGAACGGCATCCCCGTGGTCGCCGACCTCGCCGAGGCCGTCAGAGTCCGTGGGGCCACGCCCGATGTGCTGATCTTCGGCGTCGCACCCGCGAGCGGCATGCTCTCGTCCGAGGAGCGGGGTGTCCTGCTCGGTGCGATGGCCCAGGGCATCGGCATCGTCAACGGGCTCCACGAGTTCCTGAACGAGGACGCCGAGTTCGCGGCGGCCGCCGCCGCCCACGGCGTGACGATCCTCGACGTGCGCCGCCCGCGTGCCAAGAAGGACCTCCGCATGTTCAGCGGTCGTATCAAGGAGGTCACGTGCCCGCGCATCGCCGTGCTCGGCACCGACGGCGCCATCGGGAAGCGCACGACCGCCACCATCCTCACCCAGGCACTCAACGAGCGTGGTATCTCGGCCGTGCTGGTCGGTACGGGCCAGACCGGCATCATCCAGGGTGCCCGGTACGGCGTGGCGCTTGACGCCATCCCCTGCCAGTTCTGCTCGGGCGAGATGGAGGCGGCGGTGGTGGCGGCGTTCGAAGGTGAGCACCCGGACGTCATCGTGATCGAGGGACAGGGTGCCCTCAGCCATCCGGCCTACCTCAGCTCGACCTTTATCCTCCGGGGGAGCTGCCCAGACGCCGTCATCCTCCAACACGCGCCCGCGCGTGTGAAGCTCGGCGACTTCGCCGACGTCCCGACCCCGGACCCGCTGAGTGAGATCAATCTCATCGAGACGTTCGCCGACACCCGGGTCATCGGACTCACCGTCAACCACGAGAACATGAGTGACGCCGAGGTCACCGCCGCCATCACGATGTACGAGCTGGAACTCGGGATCCCGGCGACCGACGCGCTCACCCGTCCGACGGACAGGCTGGTCGAGATGGTGGTGAACGCCTTCCCCGAACTCGAACGGGAGCCGGTGGCCAGGGCGTCGTGAGCGCACCGAGGCTGGAGCTCCGTCTCGACCGCATCGGGGACAACGCGCGGGCGCTGGTCGATCGGCTCGGCCTCGTCGGCATCGGGGTCTGCGGGGTGACCAAGGCGACGCTCGGCTCTCCCGAAGTCGCACGCGAGCTCCTCATCGCCGGCGTGACCTCGCTGGGGGAGTCGCGTATCGAGAACGTGGAGCGGCTCCGTCGGGCGGGGATCACCTCGGAGATCATGCTGGTCCGGTCACCCATGGTCAGCCAGGTCGACCGCGTGGTGGCGGGCGCCGATGTCAGCCTCAACAGTGAGCTGGCCGTGCTCGAACGGCTCGCGGAGTCGGCGCGGCGCCAGCGGAGACGTCACGGTGTCGTCCTCATGGTCGAGCTCGGCGACCTGCGCGAGGGCATCATGCCGGCCGACCTCCCCGAGGT
>CAZULR010000021.1:0-4907 GCA_964621235.1 uncultured Acidimicrobiaceae bacterium | reverse complement strand
CACCTCCGTCTCGGTGAGTCGGTGCTCCTCGGCCGCGAGCCGGTCCATCGCACGGTGCTCGAGGGCCTGCATGCCGACGCGGTCACCGTGGTCGGGGAGGTCATCGAGTCGAAGGCCAAGCCGTCCGGCACATGGGGCGTCCGGGGGCAGGCCGCGTTCGGTCCCGTGGTCGACGGGTGCCCGGACGTGGCGGCGGGGAACCGCGTGATCGTCGCCCTGGGGCGCCAGGACATCGACGGCGACGGCATCGTCGCCCCCGCCGGCTACCGGGTGCTGGGCGCGAGCAGCGACCACCTCCTCCTGTCCTGCACCGGTGACCTGCCGCAGCCTGGCGCGGAGCTCCGGTTCGGGGTCGACTACAGCGCCCTGATCCGGGCGGCCGCCTCGCCGTCCGTCCGTCGGCGCTACCTACGGGGGGGTGACGCCCGACCCGGTCACGACCCGTCCGGGCGGCTGCCGCGGAGCCAGCCGGGTCAGTGGGAACCGTAGAAGGGCGCCCCGAACGAAAACACCCCGCCGTCGGCGCCCACCAGCCAGTAGCCGCCGGTCACGGGGTCGGTCGCCATGCCGGTCACGGGCGCGGCGAGCGTCGAGCCGCCCATCGAGCCCTGGAAGCGGGCGTCACCGAAGGCGAAGATCCCGCCGTCGGAGGCGACCATCCAGTAGCCCCGGCCGCTGGGGCTGGCCGCCATGCCGTTGACCGGGAGGTTGAGGGTGATGGCCCCGGTGGAGCCGAAGAACCCGGCGTCGCCGAAGGCGAAGACGCCCCCGTCGGTGGCCACCATCCAGTAGCCGGGGGCCTTCGGGTCGTCCGCCATCCCGACGACCGGACGGTTGAGGTGCTGGCCACCCATGGACCCGAGGAACGGGGCGTCGCCGAACGAGAAGACACCGCCGTCGGCCGCGACGAGCCAGTAGCCGCCGCCGTCCGGGGTCGGGGCGAGGTCGACCACCGGCGCGTTGAGCGGCCTGCCGCCCATCGACCCGAAGAACCGGGCGTCGCCGAACGAGAAGATGCCGCCGTCGGCCGCGACCATCCAGTAGCCCTTGCCGTCCGTCGTGGGCACCAGGTGGTTGACGGGGGCGTTGAGCGGGACGCCGGCCATCGAGCCGTAGGAGTGGGCGGCGCCGTAGGGGTGGACGGCCCCGCTCGAGTCGACCAGCCAGTACCCGTCCCCCGACGGGGTCGAGGCGATGCCGGCGAACGTCACCACCGGGCCGGCGGGTGCCAGATCGGTCGACGCGATGTAGAGCTCACGCTGGTTGGCCGAGAGGTCCCCCGTGCAGTCGGTGCAGGGGTTGTTCCATGCGGCGAACGCCAGCCACTGACGGCCGGACGCGTCCTGGAAGATCGAGCCGCCACCGGGTCCGTAGGCGCCACCGTAGGTGGTGAGGAACGGTGCGGCCGGGTTGGTGCATGGTCCGAGGGGGCCGGCGCACGGAGCGAACTGCTCGTTGTAGGAGGAGTCCTCGAAGTTCCCGCCCGAGAAGAGCAGGTCGTAGGTGCCGCCGCTGGACACCATCTGGGGGTCGTCCGTGGTCCTCTCGGCCGGGGTGACGGTCAGCAGCACGGTGGGCGTGCCGACGAAGCCGGTGCCGTCGGTGCTGAGCTGGACTCCCCACACCTGGGAGGCGGCTCCCGATGAGCCGTCGTTCGATTTCCAGACCAGGTAGGGCACGTGGGTGGCGGGATCCACGAAGGGGCTGGGGTCGAGGACACCCCCGGCGGGACACCACGGGGAGCCACCCGAGTTGTCGGTGAACACCGGCGACGACGGGGTGAGGGTGGCCGCCGTGGCCACCGCCAGGCAGGTGAACCCCGAGTCCACCGGATGGCCGGCCAGCGAGGCGTCGTACCACAGGACCCAGTGGCCGCCGATGGACGCGACCCCGGGCGACGTCTGGGTGTCGACCTGCTGCCAGGCGGGCACGTCCGGGAGCGCCGTCGATCCGAACGGCTGCCCGGTGTAGCTCCCGTACCCCTTGGTCGGGTCGCCCGACGTGTTGATCACCACCTGGAGGTGGTTGCCGAGCGCGGTTCCCGTGGTGAACGCGTAGTAGGTGCCGTTGCTGAGCACGACATCCGGGTCACCGGCGTTGGCGGCGAACGACGGTGCCGCGGGAGCGCCGATGGCGATCCGGGGCGAGGCCGTCGTGGCGGTCGACGTGCCCCCGAGCACCGTGCCGCCCAGGGCGGCCGCCACCACCACCAGGGCCGTGAGTCCGATCCGCAGCCGTACGTCGAGGTTGGTCATCGAGCGTCCCGCACCCTTCTCGTCGGTGGGTGCCGTACCCGTCCGCCATGCGAAGGCGTAGCACCGGCCTGCGGGCCGATCAACCGGGGGGCGCACCACCGGGTACGTCCACCGGCGGATACCGGTCCACGGACCGCCCGAACCGGTCGATCCACTGGCGCGCCCGTTCGACCACCTCGGGAGGGCGCACCACGTCGAACTCCGCGTCGACCGAGCCGAGGGTGAGCAGCACCCAGTCCGGGGAGTCGGCGGACATCCGCAGCCGGCACCGGCCCCCGTCGATCGGCTCGACCGTGGCCCATCGGCCGATGCGGGACCGGACCAGGGACGCCTCGGCGTGGACGACCGCCTCGACGTCGAGCCGGCTGGGCTGCGAGTCCATGCCGGTCCGGACGAACTCGGCGGCGTCATCGGCGGGCAGCTCGCGGGTCACGAAGACGGCTCCCGTGCTGCGGGGTGCGGACAGCCGGTCCAGCCGGAAGCTCCGCCAGTCGGACCGGAGCATGTCCCACGCCACCAGGTACCACCGCCGACCGAGCAGCACGAGCCGGTGCGGCTCGACGCGCCGCTCGCTCGGCGTGCCGTCGCGTGCGGTGTAGGCGAACTCCAGGCGGACCGTGTCCCGGCAGGCCTGGGCGATGGTGGTGAGATCGTCCGGGTCGACACTGGTGTCCGGCCCGCTCCACGGCGCCGGGACGGTCATGGCCGCCAACGTGTCGATCCGGCGTCGGAGACGGGCGGGCATCACCTGGACGACCTTGGCCAGGGCGCGGACCGAGGACTCTTCGATGCCGGCGACACCCCCGCCCTGGACGGCGGTCTGCAGGCCCACACCGAGGGCCACCGCTTCGTCGTCGTCGAGGACGAGCGGCGGCAGCACCGCCCCGACGGACAACTGGTAGCCCCCGGCCACGCCCCGCTGCGCCTCCACCGGGTAGCCGAGCGCGCGCAGGCGGTCGACGTCGCGGCGCAGCGTCCGCGCCGACACCCCGAGTCGCCCGGCGAGCTCGGTGCCCGGCCAGTACCGGCGGCTCTGCAGCAGCGACAGCAGCCGGAGGGTGCGTGAGCTCGTGTCGGACATTCCCCAAGTATCTCCTGATTCAGGTCGGAAACTGTCCGCTATTGATCGTACGGTGGTCTCGAACCCCAGAGAAACGAGGAACACCATGCAGATCGACCCCACCACCACGACCACCCGGGAGCGCTCCGATCTCCTGGAGACCCTGGACAAGCACCGGGAGTTCCTGCGACGGACGGTCCGCGGGCTGACCGACGAGCAGGCCGGGTTCCGCCCGACCGCCAGCGAGCTCTGCCTGGGGGGCGTCGTCAAGCACGTGGCCCGCATGGAGGAGCGTTGGGTCGACTTCATCCTGGAGGGCCCCGCGGCCATCGGGCCGGCCGACGAGGGCGCCTATCGGGACCATCTGGCGAGCTTCGAGATGGACGGGGCGAGCCTGACCGGCCTGCTGTCCCACTACGAGGACGTAGCCCGGCGTACCGACGAGACGGTGGCCTCGCTGCCGTCCCTCGACGCGTCCCACCCACTGCCCGAGGCACCGTGGTTCGAGTCCGGCGCCCGGTGGTCCGCCCGACGGGTGCTGCTGCACCTCATCGCCGAGACGGCCCAGCACGCCGGTCACGCCGACATCATCCGGGAGACCATCGACGGATCGAAGACGATGGGCTGATCCGTCGTCCACCGGACGGCCCTCCGACGCGGGGCGTGCGGGTCGGCCCCGTCGGGCCATCCCTCGATCGGCGGGGGCGCGCTGGTACCTTGAACGCGGCAACCCCCATTGACATTCGATCCGGCGAGGTGATGCGCGATGTCAGGTAGGGCAAGGAGATCCGGGGCGTGGGCGCGGACCGCCATTGCGACGGTCGCGGCGGCCGGGACGCTCGTGGCGTGGAGTCCGGCGGTGTCCGCCGAGCCCGGGCCCGGCACCGTCACGGTGACCGTCGACGCCTCGGCCAATCCTTCGCAGTTCGGCCTCGACGTGACCTACACCGCGGTCGTCGTGACGTCCGACGGGGGGGACGTTGCCCCGTTCGCCACGGTCTGGTTCGAGGACGACGGCGGGATCATCAACGGCTGCGGTTCCCAGCCGCTGTCGCCGACCCCGACGCCGGGCACCTTCAGCGCGACCTGTGACGAGTCGGGCGGCAACCTCTCCGTGGGCACGCACACGATCTCGGCGAACTTCGGCGGCGACGGCACCTACAGTCCGGCGTCCGGATCGTCGGACCAGGAGGTCGACCCGGGGACGACCACGACGACGATCACCTACCCGGCGGACGGTTCGTCCCTCGCCTACGGCGACGAGAACCAGAACTCGTTCAACGTGACCGTGGTCGCCCAAGAGGGCGTTGTCCAGTCCCCGTCGGGCATCGTCACCCTCTACTCGGGCGCACCCGGTCCCGACACCTACCTCTGCTCGACCGGGCTCGGCGGTTCCGGCAACGGGCAGTCGAACGGCAGCTGCTACCTCAACTCCAATCTCCTGGATGCCGGGTCCTACCAGCTGACCGCCGTCTACTCCGGTGACAACGACTTCGCCGGCTCCACGGTCACGCAGTCGCTGACCATCGACCAGGTGCAGACGCAGATGAACGTGTTCGCCGTCCCGGGCTACGCCTTCTACGGCGCCGAGA
>CAZULR010000020.1:0-19115 GCA_964621235.1 uncultured Acidimicrobiaceae bacterium | reverse complement strand
CGGGTCGGTCCCCGGTGGTACTCCACCCAGACGCCAGTAGCGACCCGCTCCAACGTTAGCCTCAACGGGCTGCCGGGCGGCAGGGACCCGGCCGAACGATGACTCGGATCCGCCCGGGGAGGGATCGGCGCGCCGGCCTCCACCCGCGGCCGGGGACCTGCCCCCCATCCCGTGGCCCCTGCTCAGAAGAGACGCGCTGCACCTGTGCGGTTGGTCGTCACATGGCTACCGACTCGGGCGCCAAGGTTCGGGGCCCCCGGGCCGGCCCCACGTTCGACAGTGAAGATCGCCGCTCGGACCGTGGCAGACGAGCCTCTCGGTCTCGACCGGGCTCGAGGATCGGGGGGCTCCGGGTGGAGGGGCGCCCCGCTCCGTCCCGCAGAGGTGCTACTCCACCGCGTCCTCGAAGCCCACGAGCCAGCAGACGCCGAAGCTGTCCACCACCTGGCCGTCCCATGCGCCCCACGGGCGTTCCTGCAGCGCTTCGCGGACCGTCCCACCGCGCGCGAGGGCATCGAACCACGTGCGCAGTTCACTTGCCGAGGCGGTGCCGAGGAGCGAGAACATGAGGCCGGTGCTCGTGAAGGGCTCGTCGTCGCCGGAGGCGTCGGCGGCGAACAGCGAGACGGGTCCAGTCAGGATGCCGTGGGCGATGGCGTCCGGCGGGCCGTCCTCCCGCCCGAACTCCGCGTAGCTGTGGAGCGTGAGGTCTCCGCCGAACACCCGACGGTAGAAGGTCAACGCGTCCCGAGCGGTGCCGGGCAACAGCAGGTAGGGCTCGGGCGCGGGCACAGTCTCTACCGTAACCACGCGAGGGGCGAGGTACTCACCGGACCCGGATGGGACACGCCCGGCCGCCCGAGGCGCTCACCGGACCCTCCCACCAGCCAGGATCCATCGTCGTGGGCAGCCCCGCCGACAGCAGGAGGCTGGGGGCCGGACGTGGCGCGACCGGTCGGCGACCGGGCACCCACAGGGCTACCGGGCGAACGATCCTCGGACACTCACCGAGGCTCTCGGCGCATGAACCACAGGTGCGCCGTCAGCATCGGCAACTCGTCAACGACCTCGAATCCGTGCCCGTTGTAGAACCGCACGTTCTCGGGCTTGGCGGTCTTCAACCAGGAGACTTCTCCGTGCTCGTCGAAGTCCTCGCACAACAGCCCCATCGCCGCCCGACCCATCCCCATGGACTGAAAGCCCGGCTCGACGCCGACGGGTCCGACGTGCCAGTGGGGCTCGTCCAGATCGTGCGCAGCCAGGATCGATCGAACGTACAGGAGGCGATCAGCGTCGGAGGCATCCGTCGACGGAGCCTCCAGGGTTCTGGCCTCTGGCGGCAGTCTCGCCCCCAGGCAGTGTCCCGGCCCGACCGCGGAGGCGACGCCGAGCACGCACCCTCCCCGTCGGACCCCGGCAACCTTCGCCCCGGCCAGGGAGTCTGTGAACATGCCGTACAGCATCGCCAGGCGCCAGAGTGGATCGTCCGAGACAGCTCTCCAGTCCGGGTCGTCCCTCAATGCCCGAGCGGCCACGCCTGCGGCCTGTGCGATTTGCCCAGCTCCGGAGAGCCAGAGGACCTCCAGGTCGTCCATCGGTTGGTTGTATCACCCCGCGTGGCCGGACGGACCACGGGAGACCCCCGGCCCGACGGGTGTCGCCCGTTCCTGTCGTCTGGTTGTGCCGCGACGGCGCACTGAGACCGACGAGTCTCCAGCGGTACGTTGGCCAGATGACTGACGTCCTCGCCGGCGCTGGGTGGTATCGCGACCTGTGGCAGACGGACGCGCTGCGGTGGTGGGACGGCGCCACGTGGACCGGCTGGATCGCCTCATCGACCGCCCCGTCAGGTCGGGACGCCGTTGCGCGTCCTGGGACCGTCACGTCGGACGCCCGTCCGGACGAGGTGCCGGCCATCCGTCGGCCGGGACCATCCCGTGAGCCCTTCGACGTCCCGTGCGTGCTCACCGGGAAGTCCCAGTGGTTGTGGCCGATGAGCGTCCTCCTCCTGGCCGCCTGTGCCCTGGGCGCGGTCCTCAGCACGTTCATCGGAAACCACCAGCCGATCGGCTGGAAGCTCATCACCGGGGTTCGATGGAGCTCGTCGTGTTCCTCGCGATGGTGGCCGGTGGACTCTACGCGTTCGGCCACTTCCCCAGCTTCGAACTCACGTCGGACGGCGTGATCATCCGTGGTCGGGTCCGCAGTCGGAGCGTGCCCAGGCCGGACGTCGAGAACGTATTCGTGAAGGTGGCGTCCGGTGAGGGCGTGAATATCGTCGTGCCGGCCCTCATGGACCGCAAGGGAACGGTGCACGGGATCCGAGCGCTCGCCGAGCTCTCGTTCCGACGCCAGCGAGCCTCGGAAGCAGTCGAGTGGCACCTGGCCACTCGCGCCCAGCAGTTTGCGCCTCCGGATCGCGAGGTGCGTCCGCCACGCTGATCGCCTCCGGAGCACGGTAGGTCGGTCCGTGCTAGCTCTTTAATAATGACTGTCCAACCACGTGGCGAACGACGACCGGACCCGGTGCTCGCGCTTGACGTGGACGGCGTGCTCTTGGATCCAGACCGTGCGGGACGAGGTCGGTGGCAGGAGGTGCTGCGCGAGTCCTACGGGCTGGAACCTGCGTCCCTGGACAGCGTGTTCTTCCAACGATCGTGGTCAGAGGTCATCGTGGGACGTGAGCCCGTGGAATCCGCCCTGGCTCGCGCCTTGTCGGAACTGGGCTGGGGCATCGACGTCGAGGCCCTGCTGCAGATCTGGTTCGAGGCTGACCTCGAGATCGACGACGACGTCGTCCGGGCGGTCAACGATTGGGCCGCCTCGGGAGTCCGCGTCGTGTTGGTCACCAACCAGGAGGCCCGGCGTGCCGCCTTTCTCGAAGAACGCCTGCGTGAGGTCCTGCCGATCGACGGCATGGCCTTCTCCGGAGCCCTCGGAGTCGTCAAGAGTGATCCGGGGTTCTACCCGCCGGCCGAGCATTGGCTCGACATCGGGAGAGGCGGCGGTGACGTCGTCTTCGTCGACGATTCGATCGCGAACATCGGAGCAGCCACAACCCACGGCTGGTGCGCCGTCCACTTCACCAAGCGATCGGATTGGCAAACCCGCATTGGGTCGGCGCTGGCTCTCCACAGGCCCTGACCGTCCCGCCGACCCGGTGTCGTGGGGCGTTCCGGATGCACCGGTCGGTGGTACATCCGTCCTGGGGCGGCCGGCTACTCCGCGTGGAGCGCCTGACGGAGTCTGGCCACGGCCTGCTCTACGGCGAGGGGAAGGGACCTGGCGTAGTACGGGATGTAGAGCACCGTCTGCTCCACCACCCAGCCCCGTGCCCGTGCCCACGTGGCGTCGTCGAACCCGAGCGTCCGCCGGTACATGTGGCGGGCACCGGAGGGGAGCGACCAGGCCAGCATCGCCTCACACGCCGGATCCCCCACCCCCGCACCACCCCAGTCGATGATGCCGCTGAGTCGACCCCGGCTGACGAGGATGTTTCCCGGAAGCAGATCGCCATGGACCCAGACCGGCCGGCCCGTCCAGTCCCCGGCCTCGAGGGCGTCCAGCCAGACGTGCCTCGCCCGATCGACGTCGATGACGCCGTCGAGCTGGCCGATGCCCCAGTGCACGGCTTCGTCGTACTGGGCCATCGGGGTACCCCGCCGGGTGGGCGGCGGCCCGCCTTCCGGCGAATGTCGCTCGAGTGCGAGTACGAACTCCGCCGCTCCTTCGGCGATGCCGGCCCAGTCGTCCACCGACGCCCGGTCGAGACTCGTGCCCTCCAACCACGGGTAGACGAGCCAGGGGAACGGGTAGCCGCACCCGGGTAGGCCTCGGGCCACAGGCACGGGCACGTCGACGGGCAGATCGACGGCCAGTGACTGGAGCCATCGAGCCTCCTTCTCGATCTGGGCTTCTGCCCAGTGAATCCGGGGAAGCCGTATCCCGAGGTCGTCGCCCAGCCGGTAGATGGCGTTGTCCGTCCCGGAATCGGCCATTCTGCGCACTCGGCGGTCGGCCCAGCCGGGAAACTGGTCCTCGAGGAGTGCCCTGACGGTGCCGTCGTCCACGGTGACCTCACCGTCGTGCATTGGCCGGGTCGAGCCATGTCCGGTCATGAGGTCAGCACCATGGAACCGATGTTGGCAGGTACGCCGGCCCGGGGTCACCCGTGCCACCGCCCCGCCGCCTGCTGCGTCCTCCACGACGGTGCCGGGTTCAGCCGGGGAGGTTGCGGGCGAAGGCCTCCTGCTCGTCCGTCTCGACCGCACACTCGCAGTATCCGGCACGGACCCAGGCGACCGCATCACCAGGGGCGTGGCCGCAGAGGATGGCGAGACAGGCGAGCGCGGTCCCGGTCCGACCGTGGCCGCCGTAGCAGCCGACCTCGACGCGTTGGCCCGCCCGGGCCCGGTCCAGCAGCGACCCGAGCGCCTTGACCACGGGAGTTGGATCGTCCGGGACGCCGAAGTCGGGCCAGTCCAGGCGGTCGTGGGGCCACGGCGGATGCCACCGCACGTCGAGGTACAGCCCGAACTCGGGGGGCAACTCGCGGGCATAGGGATCGGAGCCGCCGAAGGACACGGCCGTCAGTTCCGTGCCGTCCGGAAGCACCACCCGACTGCGGTGCAGATGCGATTCGAACCGGTGATGGTCATGGCGCGCGTCCGTGCACGACGCCGGCTCGGCCGCGGGGTCCCAGAAGGCCCCGCACTTGCCACACACCACGACGATCCGGGTCCCGACCATGCCGAGACTGTACGACCGCGTCGTGCACCGTCGACCGGAGCCGGCACGGCCGGGCCCCGGGCATCGGTCCCGCCGCCGTCCCTGACGGGCCGTGTCCTCAACGGATCGACGCTGGACCGGTCCGTCGACGACCGCCCCGCACCCGGCACGTATTCGGACATGGCCGCGTGCATCCGACTCGTCGCCCCACGCGCTGGCGGGGCCCGGAGGCCCATCCCGCGTGACCATGTGCACCAGGAGGCCATTGCTCGGCCCGAGACACGAACTTCCGGATCCCACTTTTCGGCCCGCTGCTACCATTCGCCCTTGGTGGCGGGCTTAGCGGTTGATGCTCGATTCTCCACCGCGATCTTGTGGAGGGGGCACGACATGTCCACGGAGACGCCGACCGCCCCGCACGACGACACGTCCGTCGAGCACCGGGACGATCCGTCGCCACTTCCGGCCGGCGGGGACTCCCGGCGAGGACTCCGGTGGTGGCCGGGGGCGGTCTGCCTCGGACTGTACGTGCTTCTCACCGTCATCGAGTTCGGGCTCTCCACGTCCCCCGGTGCGGGTCGGATGGCCGTACAGGACGGGTCCGACGGGGCGAGTCAGGTGTGGTTCCTCGAGTGGTCGGAGTACGCCTTGGCCCACGGGCACAATCCGTTCTTCAGCCACTGGCAGGCCTATCCCGTAGGTCTCAACGTCGTCGTGGACACCTCGATGATCGCACTGGGGACGGTCTTCTCGCCGATCACCGCGCTGTTCGGACCCCTCGTCACCTGGAATGTCCTCCTTCGATTGGCCGTCGTCCTGTCGGCGATCTCGATGTGCCTGGTCCTGCGCCGGTGGACCCGTTGGTGGCCGGCCGCCTTCATCGGTGGACTTCTCTATGGCTACTCCGCCTACATCACCTTCAATCTGGGGCACCTGTTCCTCGTCTTCGTGCCGCTTCCCCCGCTGATGCTCCTTCTGCTCCACGAGATACTGGTCCGACAGCGATGGCGCCCTGGGAGAACCGGTGCGCTCCTCGGTGCGCTCTGCTGCGTGCAATACCTCATCTCGTCCGAGATTCTGGTCACCACGATCCTGATCGGAGCAGTGGCTACCGTGCTGTACTGCGTCACTTGCCGCAACGTCCTCGCCGGCAGGTGGTCGTACATCAGGACGAGCGCCGCCTACTGCATCGTGGTGGGAGGAGTCCTCCTCGTCTATCCGGTGATGTTCACGCTTTTCGGACCCGAACACCTCGCGGGCGTCCCGCAGTCGCCAGCCAGCCTGTCGTCGCTCCACGGCGACCTGCTGTCTCCGTTTACGCCCGGTCCGACCGAGTGGCTCGCATCGATCTTCTTGCCATCGGCGTTCGCGGGAGTAGGCAGCAAAGGGGAGACCATGTATCTGGGGCTCCCCCTGGTCGTAGTGCTGGTGACCACGGTGGTGTGGCTGCGTCGGCGCCGGACCGTGCTGTTCGCCGCCGCCATGGCGGCGGTGGCCTTTGTCCTGTCCCTCGGACAGACACTCTACGTCGACGGTCACTACACCCAGATTCCGCTGCCGTTCGAGTTCCTCGCCCACGCGCCGTTCCTCAAGTCGCTGCTCGCCGTCCGCTTCTCCCTCTTCACCGTGATGTTCAGCGCGGGGATCATCGCGATCGGACTCGATGAGCTCTACTGGCGGGTGCGGCACTCGGATCGGCCGTCCTGGCTGACCGTTCGCTGGAGAGGGGCCGCGGCCGCATCCCTCCCCCTCGCACTGGCGGTGGTGATGGCGCTCCCCCTCATCTCCGGAAGCGCCCAGGACGCGACCGCGACCCACGTCGCGCCGTTCTTCACCTCGGCCTCGGTGACAGCAATCCCCGAGGGAAGCGTGGTCCTGGCCTATCCCTATCCGAGGTCACCGCAGATCGGGCGGTCCTACACCGACCTGGTCGATCAGATGCTGCTGGACCAGGCGCAGGCAGGCATGCGGTTCGACATCATCGGCGGGTACGGGTGGTGGCCGGTTCCGGACGAGCCCTATGCCACCCCGAATGCCCCTCCCCTGAAGCCCCGGGGGGTGGAGGCGTTCTTCGACAAGGCCTTCTACGGGCGCACGCCACCTGGGGGGGCAGCATCCCCGACGTCCGGTCACATCCCGGTCGAGCTCCGTCACTTCATGGCCAAGCACCATGTCGACGTGGTGATCGTCCTGCCGCTCGGCAGACATCCGACGAAGGTGGTGAGGCAGGTCACCGCCGCCATCGGCCCTCCGGTGGTGACCGGTGGGGTGTCGGTGTGGCTGCACGTCCAACAGCGGCTCGCCGGCGTCGCCCCGCAATCGGGATAGCCGGGCCGGCGAGCCCCCGCGCTGCCTCCGGACGGGCGTCGGATGGCGGCGACGGACGGCGCGGTCAGATGGTGAAGGCCAGGTTGGCCACCAGTTGCTCGCCCAGCGCCCGGTCCCCGGTGAACGTCACGCCGTCGACCGGCGCCATTCCGACGTCGGCCCGCCCCCCGGTGAGGCGCAGGAAGCGCATGGCCGGCAACTCGATGCCGACGGTCGCCCCGCCGTCGAGGGCATCGACGACGGAAGCGCGGCCGTCGACCTGGACGTAGTAGCTGCGGGGCACCGGACCCGTGAGGGTGATCGCCACGCGGGATCCGTCCGGCATTCCCGCCCTGCGCCCGACGATGTACCCGAGCCCGGTCGCCACCTCGTCGAGGGACGACGTCAGATCGGCAGCGGTCGCGCGGGGCGACTGGCCGAGGGCCAGCCGGATGTCCTGTTCGTGCAGGTAGCAGTCGTAGTGGCGGATCCGCATGAACCGCCCGTAGGTCTCGTCCCTCCCCGCCGGGGTCCAGGAGGGTGCATCGAAGTCGGCCTGGCTCATCGCATCCAGCGCGGCCAGCCGGCGGGACGTCACCTCCTCCAGACGGGCCAGCATCTGCCCGCCGGTGAGGCCCCGGTTGGCCTCGACCCACACCTCGTTGGCCTCGGCGATGGGGTTCTTCATGTGCGTCAGGTGGGTCACGTCGACCGAGGGGGCGGGCTCGCCCAGGAGTGCGGCCTCGGCACCGATGACGTGGCTCAGCACATCACGCACACTCCAGCCGGGCAGACAGGTCGGCGTGTCCCACTGGGCCGCGTCGAGCGGCGCGCAGACGTCGGCGAGCTGGCGGAACTCCCCGCGCAGGAGGGCCACGGTGGCGTCTTTGTCCAGGATGGTCGGCATCGCGCCACCGTAGCGTCCGTCCCACCCGGCGACCGGTTCCCCCGGCCCGACCACCTCCCCCGCGACACCCCCGGTTGTCGCAGTCGTCCGGCCCGTGACCAGGACGTCATCCCGGGTCGGCAGCCTCAACCTCGGACGTGTTCGCGCCGATGCCTGAGGCAGAGACCGACGAGACGCGGAGGCGGTTCGAGGTGGCGATGCGGTTCAGGCGACGCGGTTGGTTCTACACGCTGGTAGTCGGCGGGATCCTGATCGCCTCGTACTACCTGATGCCCACCCAGGTGGCCTACGACGCCCTCTACTCGGTGGTCGGGATCACCTCGGTGGTCCTGATCCTGGTGGGCATCCGGGTCGTCAGGCCGGAGAACCCGGATGCCTGGTACCTCGTGGCCACCGCCGGGGCGCTGTTCGCACTGGGCGACCTGGTGGGCGACTACTACAGCGACATCGTCCAGACGAGCACGCCGGTGCCGTCACTCAGCGACGCCTTCTACCTCTGCGCCTACCCGTTCCTCTTCCTCGGGGTGATCCGCCTCTGCCGGAACCCCGACCACCGGGCGGCCCGGGAGGACTACGCCGATGCCGCTGTCATCGCCCTCGGGTGCCTGGCGATCGCCTGGCACTTCCTGCTCAACTCGTACGTCCACGAGGACGGGCTGTCGGCACTCGGCCGCCTCGTGGCGCTCGCCTACCCGATCATGGACGTGATGCTGGTCTTCGTGCTGTTCCGGTCGGTGGTGTTCGGGTCGAAGCGCCGACCGTTCCACTGGCTCCTGATGGCCGCCATGACGACGATGTTCGTCGCCGACTTCACCTTCGACCTGCTCGCTCTCCACAACGCGTACTCGACCACGTCCTTCGTCAACGCGCTGTTCCTCGCCGAGTACGTCCTCATCGCCGCAGCCGCCCTCCACCCGTCCGTGGCCGGTGCCGACCACGCCCGTCCGGACGCTCGAGAGCCGACCACAGAGGCCACAACCACCGCCTCCCTCGCCGTGCCGGGTGGTCGGCGCGCCGGCGACCCGGCATGGTTCGACCGGCGCCGGAACGAACGGGGGCGACGGCTGCCCCTCATCGCCCTGGCCGCATTCGTCCCCCCGTTGCTGTTGGTGATCGCCAGCGTGACCGGCTCGCACGTGAACGTGGCGGCCATCTCGATCCTGTGCCTCGCCGTGTTCAGCCTGATCTGCGTCCGAATGCTCTGGATGCTGCGCCGCATCGGCGACCAGGCCGTCGACCTCGAGCACCACGCCCACGAGCTCGAGGCGTCGCACACCCAGCGCGACTTCCTCGAGGCCGAACTACGCCACCTGGCCTTCCACGACGAGCTCACCGGCCTGGCCAATCGCAGCCTGCTCCTCGACCAGGCCGCAACGGTGCTCGAGGGACTGCCGTCCGAGGGACGGGCCGTGGCCGTCTGCTTCGGCGACCTCGACGGGTTCAAGGAAGTCAACGACTCACTCGGTCACCACGTCGGGGACAGCGTCCTGCGGCGGGTCGCCGACGTCATCTCGGCGAACGTCCGTCCCGTCGACACCGTGGCCAGGATGGGCGGTGACGAGTTCGCCATCCTGATGCCGGACGTTCACGACGTCCCCACGGCGGTCGAGATCACCCAGCGGATCATCGACGCCCTGGACACCGACCTCGGGCGCAACGGCGGCGGCTCCGGCATCGCGATGAGCGCCGGCCTGGCCGTGACCGACCGCAGGATGAGCCCCGACGAGCTCATCAGCGAGGCGGACGCCGCCATGTACGAGGCGAAGGCCGGCGGACGCCACCGGATCGAGGTGTTCGACCCGGCCATGCGGACCCGACTGACCGAGCGCAACGAGGTGACCAACGGCCTGCGCGGCGCCCTCGACCGCGGGGAGTTCACCCTCCACTACCAACCGGTCGTCGATCTCGGGACCCAGGAGATCGTCGGCTTCGAGGCCCTGGCCCGGTGGGACCACCCGATCCTGGGTCCGGTCCCGCCGTCCGTGTTCATTCCGGTGGCCGAGGAGACCGGGCACATCATCAGCCTGGGCCGCTGGGCACTGACCGAGGCCACGGCCCAGCTGGCCCGGTGGTCGGCCGCATTCGACCGGCCCCTCCGGGTGGCGGTCAACATCTCCCGACGCCAGCTGACCTCATCGGACCTGATCGACGACGTAGCTCGGATTCTCCACGACAGCGGGCTCGACGCCCGGCAACTCGCCCTCGAGATCACCGAGAACGTCCTCATGGACGACCCCGAGCGGGCGACCATCGCCCTCGGCGCCTTGCGGCAGATGGGCATCGCCATCGCGGTCGACGACTTCGGCACCGGGTACTCGTCGCTGAGCTACCTCCAGCGGTTTCCGGTGGACGTGCTCAAGATCGACCGGGCCTTCATCGAACCGCTGAACCGCACCGAGCCGGCCAGCACGGCCCTGGTCAGCACGATCATCGGGCTGGCCCGCACCATGGATCTGGCCATCGTCGCCGAGGGGATCGAGCGCCCGGACCAGCTCGAGAAGCTGTTGGAGCTCGGGTGCCCGATGGGACAGGGGTTCCTCCTCTCGCGCCCGCTCGACGTCGACCAGGCCACCGAGTTCCTCGCCCGGATGGAGCTCGGCGCGGCCACCCCGGCCCGCTGAGCGCACCACCCGGGCAACGGGTGGTGCGCAGGGCTAGCCTTTCGCCATGTCCACACGCTTCGCGCGCCTGGCGCTCGCCACCGTCCTTTTGGCGTCCGGCCTCGCCGTCGGCCTCATCGCCTCCGAAGCCGGTGCCACCTCACCCCACCAGTCGACCATCTCCATGCGCGGGGCGGCCTACACGCCGAAGGCCCCGGCCGGCGGGACCGACGACTACCACTGCACCTTGGTCAACCCCCACGTGACGGCGAGCAGCTACATCGTCAAGGCCCAGTTCCACCCGAACAGCGTCGAGGTGCATCACGCCATCCTGTTCCTCATCCCCCCGAAGCTGGCGGCCCAGGCCACGGCCGACGACCAGGGCGGCAAGGGCTGGACGTGCTTCGGCGAGTCGGCACTGCCCGGCACAGAATCGATCAACCAGATCTCCAACACGCCGTGGCTCACCGCCTGGGCCCCGGGCCACGGTGCCGACATCGAGCCGGCCGGGACCGGCGTGTGGCTGCCCGCCGGCAGCCTGGTCGTCGAGCAGATCCACTACAACCTCCTCCAGGGCGACAAGCCGGTCCAGGCCGCACTGCAGCTGACCACGGTGCCGTCGTCCACCCACCTCCAGCGCCTCGAGCTCGACCTTCGGCCGGCGCCGCCGGACATCCCGTGTCCCGCCAACGTGACCGGTCCGCTCTGCGACCGCCAGGCCTCGATGGCCGACCTCGCCGCCCGCTTCGGTCCCTGGGCCGTGACCTTCGACAACATCATCGAGCAGGCCTGTGACCGCAATCCCTCGGATCCGCCGGCCGGCGACACGACCTCATGCACCTGGCCCATCTCCGGGGGCGAGACGATCGTCCGGCTGGGGGCGCACATGCACCTGACCGGCCGCTCGATGCGGATCATCCTCGACCCCGGCACACCGAAGCAGAAGGTGCTGTTGGACGTGGCGAACTACAACTTCGACTACCAGAGGTCGTATACCCTGGCCCACCCGGTGATGACCCACGCCGGCGACACCGTCGAGGTGAGCTGCACCTACGACCCCACCCTGCGCCAGGAGCTGCCGCAGCTGCGCAAGCTGCCGGCCCGCTACGTCGTTTGGGGTGACGGCTCGTCCGACGAGATGTGCCTCGGCCTCGTCCAGACCGTCAACGGCGTCTACCACCCGTAGCCGCCGGGGCGGCGGTCAGTCGCCTGCCCAGCACCCGAGGATGACGTCGGCCACGGTGACCGCCACATCGCCCGCGGCCGTCGGTGGCACCCCGAACTGTGCCGGCAGACCGGTGTCGTCGACCAGCAGCACCTTCCAGTCCTTGCGGACCACGACCGAACCGTCGGTGGTCTGGAACGCGCCCTGGCCGAGCGACTCGAGATCCCGTGCGCTCCCGAGCTGGGCGGCCAGGCCGTTGTAGTAGCTCGTCGTCTCGGCCCAGCTCGACAGCTCCTTGACCGACACCTCGAAGGATCCCGTGGGGCTGGCCCTGGGGTAGGCGTAGGTGCAGGCGTAGCGATGGTCGGTCCAGGTGGGCGTCGACACCGTCGCCCGCTCGCCGAGCGCGACAGCCATGTCCTTCTGGGCTTCGCTCGAGCACACCTGGACGCTGATCGGCGACGGCGTCGCACCGGCCGGCTTCGGTGCCTGCGACGTGGTCGGAGCGGAGGCCGGGGTCCCACCGCCGGAGCACCCGGTGACCACCAGGCCGGCCGCGACGAGGAGGGCCAGGGGTCTGCCACGCACGTGGTGAGCGTACCAGCGACCCCCTGCGGGCCACCGTCGGGGTGGGCTCCGGCAGGCGACTCACGGGGCGGACGGTCGTGGGGGTGAACCTCCTCAGGTGGCGGGCGGCTCGAGCACGCCCACGAGCTCGACGTGCTCGGTCATCGGGAAGAGGTCGAACGCCCGCAACGACGTCAGACGCCATCCGACGGCGAGGGCGACGGCCAGGTCACGGGCGAAGGGCGCCGGCTCGCACGAGACGTACGCGATCCGCCGGGGCGGCGGCGTGAGGCCGACCAGGGCCGCCATGACCTCCTGGCCGGCGCCGGCGCGGGCGGGGTCCAGGACCACCAGGTCCGGTCGGCCCAGGCGCCTCGTGACCACGCCCGGCGTCACGCCGGCCCGCAGCACCTCGACGCGGTCGAGTCCGGCGGTGTTCCGCCCGAGGTCGGCCACGGCCGGGCCGCTCCGCTCGACCGCGACCACCGATCCGGCCGGGCCGACGGCGCGGGCCAGCGCCACCGTGAAGAGCCCGGCACCGGCGTAGAGGTCGGCGGCCCGCTCGCCCCGACGGGGTTCCAGGCCCTCCAGCACCACCCGGGTGAGGGTGGCGGCGGCGTGGGGGTGCACCTGCCAGAAGACGCCGGCGCCGACCTCGAAGTGGTTGCCGTCCACCTCGAAGGCCACGTGGTCGGGCGGTCGCAGCGTGCGTCCCTTCCACACCAGGCCGGCGTCCAGCGCGGGCAGCCCGTCGATGCGGTGCTTGCCCGTCTCGACGAGGACCACCGGCGTTCCCCCGTCCGGGGAGGCCAGGACCTCGAGTTGGCGGGCCCCCTTCCACGACACCGAGGGCACCCGGACGTCGTTGACCCCGTCGGTGGCGATCGGGCAACGTTCGACGGGCACGAGCTCGTGACTCCGGTGGCGGTGCAGACCGACCGTGCCGTCGGCGTCGACGGCGAAGCCCACCCGCGTGCGCCAGCCCAGTCCGTCCGGTGCACCGGGGACCTCCTCGACCGGCACGCGCCGGTCGAGTCCGGCCAGGCGGGCCAGCTGCTCGGCCACCAGGTCCTCCTTCAGGCGCCGCTGGGCGGGCAGCGCGACGTGCTGGAAGTCGCATCCGCCGCACCGCCCGGGCCCGGCATGGGGGCAGGCCCGCTCGACGCGGTCGGGGGACGCGTCGACCACCTCGACGGCATCCGCCCGCAGGAACGACGAGGCCTCCGACGTGACCCGGGCCCGCACCCGCTCGCCCGGCAGGCTGTGCCGGACGAAGACGACCCGTCCGTCGGGTGCCCGCCCCACGCAGCCGCCGCCGGCGGCGATCGCCCCCACCTCGAGCTCGAGCACGTCGTCCAGTGCCGCGGGGGTGACCATGCCCGGTTCTTAGCACCGCCCGGCCGTCCCCCGGACGTGGACGGCCCCAAGGCCCCGGGTGGCACGTCCCGCCGGGATCCTGGTGGCGACGGTACGGTGAGTCGACGCCGGCGCCACCGGGCGGCGGCCGGGGACCCTGGAGGACGACGTGGACATCGACGAGGCGCTCTACACCACACGGGCGATGCGCCGGGTGAAGCCCGACCCGGTCCCGCTCGACGTCCAGGCGCGGATCCTGGACGCCGCCATCCGGGCGCCGTCGGGGGGCAACACCCAGAACTGGCGCTTCCTCCTGGTGGACGACAAGGACGTCATCGGCCGCATCGCCCCGCTTTACCAGCACGCCATCGGCGAGCTGTGGAAGACCGTCTACGCCGACCGTCTGGCCGCCGCCGAGGCCGACCCCGACGCCCCCGAGAGCGTCCAGATGCTCAAGGTCCAGCGGTCGGCCCAGTGGCTGGCGGACCACTTCGGGCAGGTGCCGCTCTTCCTCTTCGCCTTCGTCCAGGGCGACCCCACCGGCGGGTCGATCTACCCGGCCGTGTGGAGTGCCCAGCTGGCGGCCCGGGCCCAGGGTGTCGGCAGCTCGCTGACCGCGGTGCTCGGCTTCTGGCACCCCGACGAGACCTTCGAGATCCTCGGCGTGCCCACCGACGAGCAGTGGATCATGGCCTGCTGCGTGAGCTTCGGTTACCCGACGGGCCGGTGGGGGGTCGCCGAGCGGCGGCCCGTCCAGGAGGTCTCCTACCGCAACCGGTGGGGTTCGCCGATCGGCTTCGAGGTGGACCGTCCGCTCTGGTCGCCCGAGTCGTCCTGACCGGCACGACCGGACGGGCCATACCAAACGTCCTGGTCAGCGCACCGATGCTAGAGTGCCTGCCCGACAGACCCGCGGCTGTAGCTCAATGGTAGAGCCTCTGATTTCCAATCAGATGACGAGGGTTCGATCCCCTTCAGCCGCTCCAGTGTGAGTTCGCGAGACATCGGAGACCTAGGTGTCGAGACATCGAGGACCGGCGCACGAGAGGACGTCGGTCTGGCGAGGCTCCGTGTTCGGGGGCGAGGGACCGTCCGCTTCACTGCCGCGCCTTGCGAAACTGCCACACTGATCCGATGGGAGCCCGGCAGCAGGCCATCGCCAGCGGCACGGTCGTGCTGCTCGGAGGACGGAGCGAGATCGGACTCGAGACGGCCGTCCGCCTCGCGCTCGGCCGGATCGTCATCCTCGCCGCCCGACGCAGCGACGACCTCGCCGAGGAGATCGCCAGGGTCCGGGCCGCCGGGGCAACGGAGGTGCATGCCGTCGAGTTCGACGCCGACGACACCTCTCTCCACCCCGCCCTGCTCGAGCGGATCGCCGCCGACCACGGCGCCATCGGCGTGGCCGTGGTGGCATTCGGCGTGCTGGGCGACCAGTCCCTGGCGGAGCGGGATCCGGCCCACGCGGTCGGGATCGCCCACACCGACTACGTGGCACAGGTCAGTGTCCTCACGATCCTGGCCAACGTGCTGCGAAGGCAGGGCAGCGGCCAGATCGTCGTGTTCAGCTCGATCGCCGGTCGGCGGGTCCGCCGGGCCAACTACGTGTACGGATCCGCGAAAGCCGGACTGGACGGATTTGCCTGTGGACTCGGCGACGCCCTCTACGGCAGGGGCGTCCACCTGCTGGTGGTCCGGGCGGGCTTCGTCACCGGACGGATGACCGACGGCATGACCCCGGTCCCGTTCCTCTCCAGCACACCGCCGCAGGTGGCTGATGCCGTGGTCGCCGGACTGCATTCGAGGTCGTCCCGGGTGTGGGTCCCGGGACTCCTGCAGCCTGCCGCGGTGGTGATGGCGCTGATGCCCCAGGCCATCTGGCGCCGGCTGCCCCGCTGACCCCCGGAGCACGGGCCACCCTGACGCGTGGGGACGCTCGCGGCCCGTCGACCGGGGCGACGGGGATGCCGCGCCACGATCACCGGGCCTGCGGATGCCCGCACGGTAGGTTCTGCGCGTGCGCCTCGCGACCGAATCCGACGTGGCCGACCGGTTGGCGACGCTGCCCGGCGACGAGCCCCGCGTCGTGGTGGCCGGGAACTTCGGCACCCCCTACGAGCTGGTGCGCATCCTCGACGCCACGGTCCCCCGCGTCCGGGCCTTCTCCCTCAACATCCAACCGGGCTGGCCCTGCCGGGAGGGGTTCGTGACCGAGACACCGTTCGTCGGGCCGGGGGTGCGGGCCGACCGGTCGATCGACTACCTGCCGATGCGCCTGTCCCTCGTCCCCCGCCTCTTCCGGTCCCACCGCCCGCCTGATGCCGTCCTGGTGCAGACGTCCCCGCCCCGCGCCGGCAAGGTCTCCCTCGGAATCGAGGTCAACCTCCTGCCGGCCGCCATCGAGCAGGTGATCGCCCGGGGCGGGCCGGTCATCGCCCAGGTCAACCCGCGGATGCCCTTCACCCTGGGGGACGCGCTGGTCGACGTCGAACTCGTCGACCTCGCCCTCGAGGTCGACACGCCGCTCCCCTCCCCGGACCCGCACGTCACCGACCCCGTCGCCGCCGCCATCGGCGAGCGGGTGGCGACCTACGTCACCGACGGTGGGACCGTGCAGTTCGGCATCGGTCTCCTACCCGACGCCGCAGCGGCCGCGCTGCACGGCGCACGCGGTCTCGGTATCTGGTCCGAGATGGTCAGCGACGGTGCCCTCGCCCTCGACCGAGCCGGTGCGCTCGACCCCGCACGACCGATCAGTGCCTCGTTCCTCTTCGGGTCGCCCGAGCTGTACGAGTGGGTGGACGACAACCCCCGGCTGGTCATGCGCCGCACCGAGGTGGTCAACGATCCGACCCGGATCGCCGCCCAACCGGCGATGCTGTCGGTCAACACCGCCCTCCAGGTCGACCTGTTCGACCAGGCCAACGCCTCCTACGTCCGATCGCGGGTCTACTCGGGATTCGGTGGCCAGCCCGACTTCGTCGCGGGGGCACTGCACTCGGTGGGTGGCAACGCCCTCGTGGCCCTGCGCTCCTGGCACGACCGGAGCGACACGTCGACCATCGTGCCCCGGTTGGTCGAGCCGGCCACGTCGTTCCAGCACTCGGTGATCGTGACCGAGCACGGCACGGCCGAGGTGTTCGGGAAGAGCAACCACGAGCAGGCCCGGCTCCTCATCGACCGGACCGCAGATCCCCGGGCCCGGGACTCGCTCCGGGAGGCCGCCGGCCGGACCGTCGCCTGACCCCGCGCCGCCGGCGGCTCCCGCCTGGTGGACCCGGCGGCGGCTAGCTTGCCGGGCGTGGAGGCCGATGCGAGCGGGATGAGCGGTGGGACCACCGCGGACGCCGCTCCGGACGGGCGTGGAGGCCGCTCGTCGTCCGTACTCCTGATCCTGGCCTCGGCCCAGTTCCTCATGACCCTGGACAGCTCGGTCATGAACGTGTCGATCAAGTCGGTGGCCGCCGACCTCGGCACCACGGTCACCGGTATCCAGACCGCCATCACCCTCTACACCCTGGTCATGGCCGCATTCATGATCACCGGCGGGAAGATCGGCGCCCTGATCGGCCGACGGCGCGCCTTCGGGATCGGTCTGGTCGTCTACGGCTGCGGCTCGCTCGTCACGTCCCTCGCCCCCAACCTGACCGTCCTCATCATCGGCTGGTCGCTGCTCGAGGGCCTCGGCGCCGCGCTGATCATGCCGGCGATCGTGGCCCTGGTGGCCGGCAACGTGGCCCGGGAGGGACGCTCCGCCGCCTACGGGCTCATCGCCGCGGCCGGCGCCATCGCCGTGGCCGCCGGACCCCTCATCGGCGGCGCCGTCACCACCTTTGCCTCCTGGCGCTGGGTCTTCGTCGGCGAGGTGGTCATCGTGGCCGTCATCCTCGGCTTCCTGAGGATCATCCACGACACGCCCCCGGAGCGGCGGGTGGCCTTCGACGGCGTGGGGGCCGTCCTGTCGGTGGTCGGACTGGCCCTGACCGTCTACGGCGTCCTCCGATCCGGCACCTGGGGATGGGTCCACCCGAAGCCGGGTGCACCAGCGGTAGCCGGGGTATCGCTGGTGTTCTGGTTCGTGGTCGTCGGCCTCCTCGTCATCGGCGCCCTCATCGAGTGGGAGGTCCGGCGGGAGCGGACGGGCCGAGAGCCGCTCTTCCGGCCGTCGATGTTCGCCAACCGGCAGATGACCGGCGGCCTCGTCATGTTCGGTTTCCAGTTCTTCATCCAGTCCGGGGTGTTCTTCACCATCCCGCTCTTCCTGTCGGTGGTCCTCGAGCTGAATGCCCTCCAGACCGGCCTCCGACTGCTCCCGCTGTCGCTGGCCCTCCTGGCGTCGGCCCTCGCCATTCCACGCCTCTGGCCCACCGCCTCGCCCCGGCGGGTGGTGCGCCTGGGCCTGCTGTCGATGCTCGTCGGCACCCTGCTGCTGGTCGGCGGTCTCGACCCGGGTGCCACCGCGGCCATCGTGCTGGTCCCCATGGCGCTGATGGGACTCGGCATCGGCGCGCTCGCCTCGCAGCTGGGGGCGGTGACGGTGTCGGCGTTCCCGGACGATCTGAGCGCCGAGGTCGGTGGCCTCCAGAACACCTTCACGAACTTCGGTGCGTCGCTCGGGACCGCCCTCGTCGGTGCCGTGCTCATCGGGAGCCTCACGTCGACCTTCCTCACCGGCGTCTCCCACAACAGCGCCGTTCCAGCCGAGGTGGTGAGCCACGCCACGGTCGAGCTGGAGGCGGGGATCCCCTTCATCTCCGACGCCGACCTGAAGAAGGGCCTCGCCACCACCGAGCTGCCACCCACCGCCCAGGACGCCATCGTCGCCGAAAACGCCTCGGCGCGGCTCGTGGGCCTGCGCACCGCCCTGTCGGTGGTGGCGCTCGTGATCGTGGTCGCCCTCTTCCTGGCCCGCATGCTCCCGGTCAGGCCCATCGCCTCCGAGTCGCCCAACGATGCCGATGAGCTGGGAGAACGCCCCGAGGAAGCGGACCCCACGAGCTGACCGGGTGCAACCCGGGGTGCCGGCGCACCGGTCCCACCACGAAAGTTGCGGAACGGCCTGACCGGTCAAGCTGGGAGCCCGGCCCGCCGATATTCCCTGCGTGAGGTTCGATCTCGAGCATCCGACGGCGCGCCAGCTGCGCGACGGTGTCACGTGTGGCCTCATCGCCGAGTCGATGATGGTGCCGATCCTCCTGATGGTCACCTTCGTCGACCACACGGAGGTCCGCTGGGGCTACCTGGCGGCCGCCGTGGTCTGCATCGTGGTGTCGATCGCCTACCAGGGCGCCTTCACCCTGATCACCCGGGGACAGGCCAGCGTCCAGTCCCAGGCCAACTCGTGGTTCATCATCGCCTGCCTGGCCATGGCCGGACTGGCCTGCATCGAATTGTCGACGACGACACCGGCCGCCCTCTACACGCCCGCCATGCTGGTCGGCGTCATCTTCGTGGCCATCGTCGGCGACCGCCGCATGCAGCTCGT
>CAZULR010000019.1:5295-19364 GCA_964621235.1 uncultured Acidimicrobiaceae bacterium | reverse complement strand
CCCAGCGGGCCACCAGGTCGCCGGGTCGCACCGCCCCCCGCAGGCGGTCGGCGGCCACGGTGAGCAATTCGTCGCCCACGGCGTGGCCGAAGCGGTCGTTCACCTGTTTGAACTCGTCGAGGTCGATGAAGAAGACGGCAACGTGGTGATTGGTGTACTCGGCCCGGCTGAGCAACCGACCGAGCCAGGAGTTGAGGGCCGCTCGATTGCCCAGGCCGGTGAGGGGATCACTCAGGGCCCGACTGGCCAGCTCCTGGCGGGTGGTGACCTCCTCGGTGACGTCCAGGACGAGCGAGATGATCGAGTAGGCACCACGGGTGAGGTCGAAGACGCGTGACGCCCACAGCGACACCCAGACAATGTCGCCGGTCATGGTCACGTACCGCTTCTCGAAGTGGGTGCGGTCGCGCGTGCCGGCGACGAGCTCGTCGAAGGCCAACTCGGAGGACTCGATGTCCTCGGGGAGGGTGAAGTCGATGAAGGAGCGCCCGACGAGGAGCTGTGCCGGGATGCCTACCAGCCGACCAAACGCGTCGTTGGCCCGGGTGATGGTCCGGTCGCGGTCGGACACCACGATGCCCACGGGTGCGTGCTCGAAGATGGCCAGGAACTGCCGGAGCGTGTCGGCCTCGACCGTGGCCTCGGACAGGAGCGCGTCAGCCAGTTGACGTTGCCGGTCCGCCAGGCGGAGGTCGATCTGGCCCTGGAGTAACACGGCGAGCGAGCGGAGCGCATCGATCTGTCCGGGCAGCAGCGACCGGGGCACGTAGTCGAGCACGCAGAGCGTGCCGACGGCGTGCCCGCCGGACGACACCAGGGGCACGCCGGCGTAGAAGCGGATCCCGAGTTCGCCGGCCACCATGGGATTGTCGGCGAACCGGGGATCGGCCAGGGTGTCCTCGACGATCAGCACCTCACCCGGACGGAGGATGGTGTGGGCGCAGAAGGCCTCGTCCCGGGGGGTCTCGGCGACCGCGAGCCCCAATGCCGCCTTGAACCACTGTCGATCGGCATCGACCAGGCTCACGAGTCCGGTCGGGGTCCCGGTGATCCAGGTGGCGAGGCGCACGGCGTGATCGAATGCTGCTTCGGGTGCCGAGTCGAGGAGCCCGGTGGACCAGAGCTCAGCCAGGCGCTCCTGGTCGTCGTCGGGCAGCGGGGCGGGCCGGTGGCGTGGGCCAGCCGCTCCGCTCGACTCCTCTGCAGCTGCGGACCGCCGTGGCTCATCCATGGGGGTTCGTCCTCCCCTCCGACGCTCCGCCTCCGGGACACCCCGTGGCGCGGCTCGCATCCGGTCGGATCATCCGGCGTCGTGACGCCTGTCACCTTCCGTATCGGCGCGTGCGGGCGCCGGCTGAACCCGCCGCCTGTGGGAAGTACGCAGTGTGGGTAGCTAGTCACGCAACGTGGTCACGACACGGTGGCAGTTGCGGTTCAGGTGCCCGTCGGTGAGTCCTCGGCGCATCCGTTGCCGGTGGTGTGGACGCGATGCGACCATCGGAGAGCAGGACGGACCACCGCCATCAGGGCTGCGGTGCAGAACGAGGAGCGACCATGAGGACCAGCATCCGGAGCGCCCTCCTCCTCACGTGTGTCGTGGTCGGTGCGGGCCTGGCGACTCCCGTCGCCACGGCATCGACCGGAACGGCACCGGCCACCTCCGGCCCTCCGGTCATCGTGAATCGTCCACGGGTGCTGGCCCTGGCGCCCACGACGATCAACTCCTCCTGGACGGCGTCCAACTGGTCGGGCTACGCCGAGACCGGGAGCTTCGCCGCGGTCTCCAGCATCTGGACCGTCCCCACCGTGCTCGCCTCGACGTCCGCCACCTACTCGTCGACCTGGGTCGGCGTCGATGGCTTCACCAATTCGCAGCTCATCCAGGCCGGGACGGAGCAGGACTACTACGGAGGGCACGCCCACTACAACGCCTGGTGGGAGATCCTTCCCGCCCCGGAGGCCGTGCTCTCGCCAACGCAATACCCGGTGGGCCCCGGTGACCGGATGCACGCCGCCATCTACGAGACGTCGGCCACCACGAAGGTGGTCGCCGGGACGACGACGACGGTGGAGCACCTCTGGACGATCACCCTCTCCGACAGCACCACGGGCTGGAGCTTCAGTACCACGCAGGCCTACAACGGGGCGGGCGACTCTGCCGAGTGGATCCATGAGGCTCCGGTGGTGAACGGGGCGACCAGCACTCTGGCCCGCTACACCGTGACCGCACCGGCGTCCCGGGGCGACTTCGACAACTCGTTCATCAGCCACACCGCCGCCGCTGCCGGCTCCGCCCCCACGTATCAGGGGGCAGGGCTCAACTACGGCCTCGACGCGGGTGTCATGGTCCAGCACGGCGCGGCGGTCTCCACGCCGAGTGGCCCGGATGCCGCGCTGACGGCGTTCAACCACGCCTATGGCGCCAGCCTGCCGGCCAAACCCGTCGGCTGACCGGGCGACCGGGGGTCGCCGGGCGGGCCGGGAGGCGCCACCGCGCTCCGTCGTCGCGGAACGGTGACCGACCCGACCTGGCTCGTGGGAACTCTGGCCCTGTTCGGGCCAGAGACCTTCGGCCAGACTCTGGGGTATGGCCGACACCGTTCCTGACGACGACGACCAGTATCCGCTGCAGCACGTCGTCCTCCACGGCGACCGGGTGGCCTATCGTCGGGCCGGATCGGGCCCGGTCCTCCTCCTGCTCCACGGCATCGCCGGGAGCTCGAGTACCTGGTTGGCCTCCATGCGACTGCTCGAGTCGCGGTTCACGCTGATCGCGCCGGACTTCCTCGGTCACGGGGCCTCGGACAAGCCGGACGGCGACTACTCCCTCGGCAACCACGCCAGTGCCATGCGCGACCTGCTCCACGTGCTGGACGTCGAGCGCGTCACGGTGGTGGGGCAGTCCTTCGGGGGAGGGGTCGCGCTGCAGTTCAGCTACCAGTACCCGGAGATGTGCGAGCGGCTCGTCCTCGTTGACGCCGGTGGCCTGGGGCGGGAGGTGAGCTGGATGCTGCGGCTCCTGGCTGTGCCCGGCGTCGAGCTGGTCCTCCCCCTGCTGTTCCCGCACGTGGCGGGGGAGTGGGGGGACTCGGTGCTGCAGTTCGCCCACGACCGCGGGGTGCGCAACCCCCGGGTGGTCGAGATGTGGCGGTCCTACCGGTCGCTCACCGACCCGGAGTACCGGCGGGCGTTCCTTCGCACCATGCGCTCCGTGATCGACACCGGAGGACAGTCGGTCAGTGCCATCGACCGGCTCTACATGGCGGGTGGGCTCCCGACGCTGGTGGTGTGGGGCGCGGACGACCGTATCATTCCGCTCTCCCACGCCTACCGGGTCCAGGAGGCGCTTCCCCACAGTCGTCTGGTCGTGTTCCCGGGAGTCGGGCACTTCCCCCATGCCGAGGTCCCCGAGCGGTTCGTCCTCGCGCTGGTCGACTTCATCGACGGGACGGAGCCGGCCGAACTCTCGAGCGAGGACCTCGGCAGGGTGCTGCGTGAGCGGTCCGAGTCGAGCGATGCCCCAGAGGCTCCGGACGGATGACCGGCCGAAGCTGACCCTCGCCTCGGCGCCGGTCCCTCAGCGCTTCGATTCGGTCGACGTCTTGTCGACACCGAACAATCCGACTTCGACGCCGAGGTCCTCGGGGACGAGCGTCGGCGTGTCGCGGTTGAGGACTTCGCCCCGGAAGAACGCCGGGCGGAACGCGGCGTAGAGGAACATCAGCGCCACGCCGAGCACCAGCGCGAACAGGTCGATCAGGAAGACGCCCCCGATGTCCCAGTGCGGCCAGAACCCCATGTGCCAGCTGGTGGCGCTGTTGCCCGGACCCCAGTAGAAGTAGAGGTTGTAGCCGAGCGCGCCCCAGAGCATGAGCCCACCGATCACGGGCAGGATCCCGCGCAGCCACAGGTTCCGCGCACTCTCGGTCAGCGTGGCTCGGTAGTACCACGCGCAGGAGAATCCGGTGAGCCCATAGTAGAAGGCGATCATCACACCGAGTGCGGACACCGCGTCGGAGATGACGGTCCCCGCCGAGATGTAGTTCATGATGACGTAGAGCACGATCGACGCGGCCCCCATCACCACGGTGGAGACCGTGGGGGTGAGGAAGCGCCGGTGGACCCGGGCGAAGGCCGACGGGATGGCCTCGTAGGCACCCATGGCCAGAGAGGTACGCGCCGTGGGGAGGATGGTGGTCTGGGTCGAGGCGGCAGCGGAGCTCAGGACCATCAGCAGGAGCAGATGGGCCAACACGTTTCCGAACGTCGACGTGCCGAACACCGAGTGCCCGAGCACGGACAGGACGTCGCCCTGGTTGTCCGGGTTGCCCAGCCCGATCCCGGTGGTGCCGATCCCGGCGTAGGACTGCGTGGACAGGACGACGAGCACGTAGGTGACCAGGAGGATGAGGGTCGACAGCACCGCGGCCCGGCCCGGGACGGTGTGGGGTTCGGCGGTCTCCTCGTTGACGGACACGGTCGTGTCCCACCCCCAGTAGATGAACAGCATCAGGAGCACGCCGTTGATGAAGGCCGAAGCCGTGGGGATCTTGAAGGGGTTGAACCAGGCGAGTGCCGGGGTGAGATGGCCGACCGGAGCCGACCCATTGCCGACCTTCACCAGGGCCCACACCGACAGCAGTAGCAGCATGGTGAGCTCGATGCCCAACAGGGCCTTCTGGAAGTTGGCCGAGATCTCGATCCCCACGTAGCAGATGAGGGTCATAGCCACGATCCAGGCGACGCCGACCAGAAGCACCCAGCCACTCGCCGGGTCCGACCCGATACCGTCGGCGTTGAACAGCAGGAAGACGTACTGCCCGGCGATCTGGGCCAGGCTGGCCATTACCAGCACGTCGGCGGCGATGATCGCCCAGCCCCCCAGCCATCCCGTCTTCGGGCCGAACGCCCGGACACCCCAGGTGAACGTGGTCCCGCAGTCCGGATCGGCATTGTTCATCTCCTTGTAGCCGTAGGCGATGAAGAGCATCGGCACGAAGGCGATGACAGTCACCGCCGGGGCCTGGAGGCCGATCGCCGCCACCACGAATCCGAGCGTGGCCGCCAGGCTGTACGCCGGAGCGGTCGAGGCGACACCGACCACGGTGCTCGAGATGAGCCCGAGGGCACCGGCCTTCAGGCCCTTCTCGTGGCGCTCGGTGACCGGCGCAGTGGACGGTGGGGCGGATGAGGCGAGGGTCATGTCGAGCGTCTCCCGTCTACGTCGTGGATTGGTGGTCGACCCGTCCGTCTCGACCGGACAGAGAGGACGTGAAACCGCCGTCAGTGCTGGTCAACGGCCTGGTGGTCGCGTTCGCGTCGTGTCGGCAATCGGGCCGGGCACTGCAGCGCGGGCGGCGCCAACAGGACAGGAAGGGCCGAACTGCGGATGACGCGCTCCCGGACACCACCCCCGTTGATCCGACGGACGCCCCGCATCCTGGTGGAGCCGAGCACGATGGCACTGCAGGCCCACCTACCGGCTTCGCCGACGATCAGTCCAGCCACCTGGTGCTGCCCTGCGGAGCGGACGACGGGGCGTGCGTTGATCCCGTCCATCTGCAGCTCCTCCACGGTGTCTTCGACGAGCTCCCAGGCCTCCTGCATCGACTCGAGCGGCTGGACCTTCACGTAGGGCGATCGCTCCCGCACGTGCAGGACCACGACGCCGGCGCGTGAGGTGGCTGCCAGTCCGGCGGTCAGGGACAGGGCGGCCTCACTCGATGCGGACTGGTCGATGGCTAGCAGCAGGCGATCCCACATTCCGGTACCTCGGTCCTCGGTGAGACCGAAGGTAGCGAGGGCCACGGTGAACGCGCGGTGAATTCTGACGTCGGCCCGGATGACACCCCAGAACCGAGATGGAGCCAATGGACGGCCCCGCTTACGGTGGCGGAGGCACCAGCCGGTAGCCCACGGCCGGTTCGGACACGAGGATCCGCCCCGACGCGTCGTCGAGCTTCTTGCGGAGCCGATAGGCGTAGACCTTGAGGTACTGGGTGTCCGATCGGTACCCGGGTCCCCACACCTCCTCGAGGATCATCTGCCGCGAGCAGGACTTGCCGGCATGGGCCGCCAGCAGCGCCAGGAAGTCGAACTCTTTCGGGGTCAGGTCGATCCTCACGCCGGCCCGGGTCACCTCGCGATGGGCGACGTCGAAGTGGAGTGCTCCCACGTGGAGCTCGTCGACGCGGTCACGCCGGCCCCGGCGCCGCAGGGACGCACGGATCCGGGCATCGAGCTCGCGCATCCCGAAGGGCTTGGTGACGTAGTCGTCGGCACCCTGGTCGAGCGCATCGACCTTGCGGGTCTCGGACCCGTCGGCGGACAGCACGATGACCGGCGCGTCGGAGTCCGAGCGGAGGGCGCGGCACACCTCCAGGCCGTCGGCGTCGGGCAGCCCCATGTCCAGCACGACCACGTCTGGGTAGTCGACCCGGGCGACCGCAACCCCGTCCCGGCCGGTTCCGGCGGTGGACACCGTGTGTCCGAACGCGGCGAGACCGATGGCGCACGCCGCGAGGAGTCCGGGGTCGTCATCGATGACGAGAATCTGCGGCAACGGCGTTCCTCCCTCCGACGAGTGGGGACGTGGCCATCGTGAAGCAGAAGCGGGCTCCGCCGGCGGGGGGCCCGTCCACCCAGATGGACTGTCCGTGGGCCTCGACGAATGTACGGGCGATGATGAGACCGAGTCCGGCGCCGCTGTCCATGTCTCGCCGTGCATTGAGGCCGAAGAGGTCGGCGCGGCGTTCTGCACTCACTCCCGGGCCGTGGTCGGAGACCGACAGTTCGACGGCGTCGGGACCGGTCGGGCGGACGGCGACCGTGATGGGCGTGCCCTTCGGGGCATGGCGTGCGGCGTTGGCCAGCAAGTTCGCCAGCACCCGTTCGATCAGGGTGGGATCGACCGACACGGAGGGGAGGTCGGCGGGGATGTGGCACTCGAGGACGAAGGCGCCGAGGACTGGCACGAGCTCCTCGAGGACCGAGTCGACTACATCGGGCAGTGCGACATCCATGCAGCGCGGTCGGAGGACACCGGCCCGGATCCGGCTCATGTCGAGCAGGTCCTGGACGAGCTCGGCCAGCCGGTCCGCCTGGAGGTCGACGAGGCGGGCGAGCCTGCGTGCGTCGTCGGACCCGATGTCGAGGGCCTCGTCGGCGAGGACCGACGACGAGGCCTTGATCGAGGCGAGCGGGGTCCGCAGGTCGTGGGAGGCGGCGGTCACTAGCATCGTCGCCAATCGATCGACCTGGGCGGCCAGGCGGGTCCGGATCGCCTCGTCGCGCAGTTGCACCCTCTCGACGGCGAGGGCGACCTGCGTGGCGAAGAGGTGGAGGGCCTCACCGTCTTGCTCCGTCCCCGACATCGGATCCAGGATCAGCAGGCCGATCGGCCGCCCGGCGGCGGACAGCGGGATCATCCCGGAGTCGGCTGATGAACCGGGGTTCCGCTCCCAGGAGTGCACGAGCCTTCGCAGCTGGTCGCCGTCCACGGCATCGCCGGCTGACGCGGCCACGTGGAGTCCGTCGGGGCCGGGAAGGAGGATCGCGACCTGGCGGGCGTCAAATGAGGTGAACATGGCAGCGACGACCGTCGACAGCAGCACGTCGAGCGGACGGTCCTCGACGAGTAGCTCCGATAATTCGAGGAGCTGGCGGATCTCGACCGCCTGGTGCCGTTCGATCGATCGGGCGGCATGCATGCGATCGACGACGTAGGCGACAGGGAGTGTCAGTGCCAGGTAGACCCCCAGGGCCACCCAGTTCTGCATGGACCCGATCGAGGTGGTCAGGTACGGCGGGACGAAGAAGTAGACGTAGACGAAGAAGCCGGCGAACACACTCACCAGTCCGGCCCACAGACCGCCCACCACCACGCCGATGATGACGGGGAGCACGAGCACAAGTGCGGTCATCGCCTCACTGAGGCTCGAGCGGAACGGGATCATGGCACCGGCGACCACGGCCATGGCAGCCAGTGCCGCCACGACGCCCCAGGTGATCCTTCTCATGTTTCCCCCGCTCTCCAGCGGCGCCGTCCCACGGGACGCCTGTCGGTCGAGTCCCGATCTGCGGTCCACGCACCGAGTGTCCTCGATGCTACGTCCACCGGCGATCCTGCCGGCCACCGGTCAGCCGCGGGGAGCGGCGGGGGAGGAGAGGGTGCCGCGGCCTCCTCTCGGCGTCGATGTCGGTGCTGTTCCTTGGATATGAGGCAAGGCCCGGTGAGTCGGTCCAGAGAGTGCGGGCGTTTGGCTGAAGTCAGATCCCGCCCGGGGGAACGTGGACGGCCATCGACTAAACAACCGAGTGATACCGACACAGTGACGGAATAGGCCCATCCGGGCGGGGACTGTCACCGAGACCGTGACGGCAGGGAGTCCGGTCGATCGGATGACCGCGCGCGCCCCGACTCCTAGGCGTCTCGCAGTGGTGGAGCGGTGTCGTGACACGCCCACGGACCACCTGGGGACGTCGGCATGAGCTGGCCAACCCGGAGGTGTTGCGATCGGACCGGACGGCAGGCCGACCGGGGAGAACTCACCCGCCATCGACCCTCTGCGCACCGATATCGGTCCTAATGCGTCACAGTGACGAAACGCCGCGGTAGTGGTTGGTGCAGGGGATCGGACGTACCGGTCGTCCATTTTGACGACCGGTCTGATGGCCCGTGGCCGGAGTGGAGCCGAAGGTCCTTGCGGTCAGATCGTCGGCTCGAGGCACGCTGAGGAGAGGATTCGGACAACCGGGTCGAGGGAGTCGTTGCGGGACGTGACGCGCAACGCGTCGGAGGGATCTGGTCATCGGTGGCGGGCGGAATCATCAGGACCGGTGGTGGCCGTGCTGGAGCTTGCCTGCCCAAAACCGCCGATAATGTATATTATGTCAGGTCTAGAAGTATGTTCAACCATGATGACTACAGCTTCCGCTGAACCCGGGCGGCGCATCTGACTCTTCGCACCCATTTCCCAACTGCAACGTCAACCGTGACGATCTGTTGCACCGTGCGGTCCCGAGTGAGGTTGGAACCTCAACGGTGGCAGAACGTCCATAGGAAGTACCCGATGCACGGGCTGCCTCCGCTAATGAATGCAAGGGCGACCCATTGCTCCCCCGGCCGGGAAAGTGCTGCCAGCCGTCCCAGGCTGGGACGGAGGCCATTCGTCAGTGCTGCTCGTTTCGTCAGGTCTGGAATTCACGCAGAGGAACGGCGGGGCACATTGCGTGGAGGTCGTTGAGCTAATGGAGCTAGCAGTTGAGTTCCGGCAAACGAGCGTTACGCTCGAGCAAACCGGGCACTGGCCCCCAGCGGCTCCGGACCCTGCAGGGCGAGGGGCCCCACGTCGAACCCTTGCGGGAGGTCGTGAGGCCACTCCTCTGGACACTGAATCCGCGCCGTCGTTCCATGCACTTCGTGCGGAATATGCGGTGATCGAGGACGCTCGCAACTGTGCTGCGCAGGGGGTTCCTAAAACTCCTTGTGTACCCAGACCTTCGGGCTTACTGTGCCAACAGGGGGTAATCCGCCACATGGCGTTAGGCCTGCACTCGTGCGGGGGAACGAAAAGGAGCCTACGAAATGCTGAGAAAGTTTCTGTTGATCGCTGCTGCGGTCGCAATACCGATGGGGGCAACTGCGGTTACCGCCGTCGTGCAGACGGGAACCGCTGGACCTGCCGGGGCGACCGCCTTGGCGATCACGTGCAAGGTGACCTCCGGAACCGAGGACTTCGCCTCTCCCGGACTGTCTTCGGGTGGTTCGTTCGAATCGGCGTCCACCTCGACCGCGACTTCCACCACCGTGAAGTACAACTGTGGATCCGCTGGTACGGGGAAGACGAATCCCATCGCCATCACGACCGCCAGCACTCAGTGCACCGGCACGAACACGCCGGTGGCGGGATGCACGTCCGGTCAGTACAACTACGACTCGGTCGCCGGATTCGCTTCGACGGCATCGACGCTGTGGTCGGACATCGGGACGCTGAAGATCAAGATCGGTGCGACGAGTTACCAGGAAACCCTTACGGCTTCGTCGATCGCACTCACGTGCGCCTCGGGTGAAGCCGGATTCAACATCAAGGGCAAGCTCACAGCTCCGGCAGCGCATGCCGGTGAGCCGATGAAGGTGACCGTGTGCCTGGGATCGGACACCGGACCTGGCACGACCGGTAACTTCGCCAACGACCTTGGTGCGCCGGGTGTCACCATCGCCACGGCGGCGATCGCTGCCGACAGCAAGGCCAAGATTCAGTAGGTCGGCGAGCAGCATCCATGGGCAGCACCTCTGGGTGCGACGGCCACCGATTCCGGTATCCGGCCCAGAGAGAGGGACGGAGCTTCGGCTCCGTCCCTCTCTCGCGTCTTCGCATGGGTGGCCGCCACCCGCGCCGTTGCGTCGGAATCGGACTCTCGAGTCATCGCCTCGCCGCGTCCGGCATGGGCCATTCCCCTCTCCTCCCCTGCGCCGCGTCACGGGCAACCCGGCAGGTGGTGTGGCCGTCGCAGTCGGGTTCCATTGACCATGGTGGCCTGGAGGCTTAGGGTGCCTTGTAGTTCGCTTGTGGACGACCTGAGCAGATCGGGGGGGTCGTGCCGGCAGATGTGGTTTCCGCGAAGGCGGGGTCCAGGTCACCGCTCCGCCGCATCACTTCGGTTGGAGCCATGACAGTGGTCCTCCTAGGACTCGTCGTCGGGTCGATGACAGTCTCCGCCTCCGGTGCCGGCGCCCTGGCGCCGAGAACGTGGCACACCAGCGCGAGCTTCCACTCCCCCATCGACATCTCAGCTATCTCGTGTCCGTCCGGGTCGGTATGTGTCGCCGTGGGTTCACCCGGAGGCTCCTCAGCCGACATCTTGGCGACCTCCGACGGTGGGACGACCTGGGCGAGTCAGACGGTGCCGCCCGGCGTTTCGGCGCTCAAGGAGGTCTCGTGTCCTTCGGCGAGCACGTGCTTCGCCGACGGCATCGTCAGTTCGACGGGCACCGTCATGATCGCGACGCACGATGGGGGGACTACCTGGACGATCCAGACCCTTCCAGCGGGTGTCAATGGGCTCGGACCCTTGTCGTGCCCATCAGTAAGCAACTGCTACGCCCCGACCTCCATCGGCTCGACATCCGTCGTCGTCACCACGACCAACGGCGGGGCGACATGGACGAGCCACGCGGCGCCAGGAAGTCTCAGTTCGATCTCCTGCCCGTCCGTGAGCGTCTGCTTCGCCTCGGGCTTCGTTCTCGTCCAAGGTGCCGTCGTCTTCGAGACAACGGACGGCGGCGCTACATGGACCAATCGAACTGTCCCCACTGGGACTGGAGAGATCGACGCCCTCTCCTGTCCCTCAACCAGCACGTGCTCTGCGTTCGGCAGTGCTGCCATCAGCACCACTGACGCGGGGGCGACCTGGACGATCCACTCCATACCGTCCAATGACATCGTCAGCGCCGTCAGCTGCCCGTCAACGACGACGTGTTTCGCAACGGGTGACAACCTCGGAACCGGTTTCGTCATCGGTACGAGCGACGGAGGAACGACCTGGACGAACGACACCGTGCCGCCCACCGACGGACAGGCCGGAATTTCGTGCTCTTCAGTGCACAAGTGCTGGGTGGCGGGCGGATTCGGCCCCGGAGCCATCATCGCCTCCACGGACGGGGGCGCGACCTGGACGATCCAGTCAGATGTTCCCTTCGGGGTACAACTCAGCGGCATCTCGTGCCCCACATCGCTGAGCTGCTACGCAGCGGGGACCGATGGCTTGGTGGGAATCGTCATCACCACAACGGACGGAGGTGCGACCTGGACGAATCACCTCCTGTCGGAGGTGACCGGAGTGACCCTCTCGTGTCCGTCCGCGACGACGTGTTTCGCTGTGGGCTCCGGCACCGGGACGGACATCGTGATCAAGACCACCGATGGATTCTCCACCTGGAGCGATCTCTCGTTACCCACTCCGTACCTCGAATCCATCTCGTGCGCCTCGACGGCTAACTGCATGGCCGTGGGACAGAACGTCGCCTTCGCCACGACCGACGGCGGGTCCACCTGGGCCGCCCAAACCATGCCGAGCGGAGTCGCCGACTTGAGCAGCGTCTCCTGTCCGTCGGCCACCACCTGCTACGCCGTGGGTGGCGGTTTCGATTCGTCGGGCTCCTCCGGAGACGTCGCTGCCACCACCGACGGTGGGACGACCTGGGTCAACAAGACTCCGGGGGGGATGGCCGAGATGTTCGCCATCTCGTGCCCGTCCGCGCTGATCTGTTACTCCGCCGGTTTCGGTCCGGACTCGACGGACCGGGGCGGCATCATGACCACTACAGACGGCGGGACCACGTGGAGCGGGACCACGGTCGGCGCCGCGGCACTCACGTCGATCGGCTGCCCTGCGACGACGGTGTGTTTCGCGGCCGGAGACGAGTACACGCCACCGGGCGAGATCGTGAAGACAACAGACGGATCGAGTTGGTCGAACCAGACGCTTCCGAGCGGAGTGCACCAGGTGACCGGCATCTCCTGTGCCACCACCGCTGCATGTATGGCCAGTGGCCTGAACGACGACCTCGGTGGCACCATCCTCTCCAACATGGTGATCCCACCCACCACCTACAATGCCATCGTCGTCAACGCCCAGTCCCCGACCAGCAACTCGATCTCCACGATCAGTGGCTCCGGCGCATCGTGGACCGCCGGTAGCCCACTGGTGGTGGGGAGCGGCAACATCGGACTCACGAGCATCGCCTTCGCTCCGAGTGGGACCACCGCCTACCAAGCTGTCGGAGGCGAGGACGAGATCGTTCCGATCACCTTGTCACCCTTCGCTGCCGGGACACCGTTCTCGTCGGTCGTCCCGTCCCCACAGCAGGATGCGGTGACCCCGAACGGCCAACTCCTCCTGGTCACCGGAGGCAACCAGTTGGCCGTGATCGACACCGCCGACACCAGCATCTCCCAGACGGTCACGGTCGGAAATGGTGCGTGGGGGATCGCCATCTCCCCGGACAGTTCGACCGCCTACATCACCAACTCGACCGACGGCTCCGTGAGCGAGGTCAGTCTCGAAGGCACGCCGTCAGTGGTGAAGACCATCACCTTCCCGGACGGAGGCTGCGGTGACCCGGAGTTCATCGCGATGCAGCCCAACGGCAACAAGTTGTGGGTGGACTGTCATTCCGACAACTACCTCTGGAAGATCAAGGTGTCGACGGAGACGGCGGCCGGTTCGGGCATCCTGATCCCGACGGGCGCATCCGCCGGCAATCTTGGCCAGGTCGTCATCACCCCCACCAACCAGAACGCCTACGTCGCCAGTGGCAAGAAGGTGTATCCGGTGAACCTGAGTACCACGGCTGTCGGTGCGCCGATCAGCATCGGCACCGATGCATGGTCGCTGGCCATCAGTCCCGACGGTGCCTACCTCCTCGCGGGTCTCGACGCTCCGAACACCGACGTGGTGAAGGCCATCAGTACGTCGACGAATTCCGTGACTGCCACCTTCTCCGCCGGCGGTTCCGCCCACTTCTCGGTGGAATTCCAGCCCTGAGTCGGGCGGGCCGTCACGGCGAGCGACCCCCTGCCCCCGAGAGGCCTTGCCCGTGGGGTGCGTCAGGCGTACTCCGTGGACGTGTCCCACGACCCGAGCGCCGGGGTCAGGCGGTCGGGCTGACCGGGACTCGCCGAGTGCCGGTGGACGGCACCTGACGCTCCCCCACGGACGTCCGAGCGATCCGCAGGGGTCGGTCCCGCCCAGGAGGCGATCGTCGGCCCGCTGGCTCGTGAGCGCTCGAGACCCCTTCGAGGTGTGACGGGAGATCGTTCCCCGGTCCGGCCCCTCACGGACCGTGGGAACGACCTCCCGTCAGATCGTTGTCTAGGTCGCCAGCCCGACGATCGGCTTGTTGAGGGTGATGTTGCCTGCGGAGCCGTAGAACCCGGCGTCGCCGTAGTTGAAGATCCCTCCGTCGGTGGCGACGAGCCAGTAGCCCTTGCCGGTGAACGTCGCCGCCATGCCGACGATCGGCTTGTTGAGGGTGATGTTGCCTGCGGAGCCGTAGAACCCGGCGT
>CAZULR010000019.1:0-5195 GCA_964621235.1 uncultured Acidimicrobiaceae bacterium | reverse complement strand
CGCCGTAGTTGAAGATCCCCCCATCGGAGGCGACGAGCCAGTAGCCACCACCGGTCGGGCTGGCGGCCATGCCGACGACGGGCTTGTTGAGGGTGATGTTGCCCGCGGAGCCAAAGAACCCGGCGTCACCGAAGGCGAAGATCCCACCGTCGGAGGCGACGAGCCAATAGCCGCCACCGTCGCTCGTCGCGGCCATCGCCACGATGGGCTTGTTCAGGTGGATGTTGCCGGCCGATCCCCAGAAGTTGGCGTCACCGAAAGCGAAGATCCCCCCGTCCGACGCCACCAGCCAGTAGCCGTCGCCGGTCGGTGTAGGCGCCATGCCGACGACCGGCTTGTTGAGATTCAGATTCCCGGTGGAGCCCTCGAAGGTGGCGTCGCCGAAAGCGAAGATGCCACCGTCGGAGGCGACCATCCAGTAGCCGTGCTTGTCCGGCGTGTACGCCATGCCCACGACCGGCTTGTTCAGGTGGATGTTGCCCGTCGATCCGTAGAACCCGGCATCGCCGTAGTTGAAGACTCCTCCGTCGGAGGCGACGAGCGCATAGCCGAGGTTTCCGGTGTTCTGCCCCTGGCAGTTGGGCCCGAAGGGAGCCGTCCAGGTGAGTTTGATGCCGAAGTTGGCCGGCGCCGGGTTCATTCCGCTGAAGTTGACGACGAACTGTGGCAGCGGGATCTTGCTGACGATGTTGATGCCGCTCAGATCGGCGGTGCCCAGTGCATTCAGTGAGGTTGTCGGTAGGCCGGCGACCGGGTTCCCCTGGTTGTCCTCGATGGACACGGAGCCCGATGCATACGTGCTCCGCGGCGGGCTGGTGATCTGCAAGGACGTGTAGGAGGCCGGCTGGCAGGACTTGTCCTGTGCGACGAGGGCGTCGGACCGAACGCGCAGCGGCCCGTGGGCACACGCGCCGCCGGTGTTGATATCGAAGTTCTGGATCTCGTCCTTGCCACTGTCGGAGTCGACCCAAAGGCAGGTCGGTCGCTGGGGATCGGCGTTAACGGTGTAGAGGATCTTGAGCGACGATCCGGTGAACACCCTCGGATACCCGGGGCATCCGGTGGAGGTCGTGAAGTTGTAGCAGCCGACCTGCGACGTCTTGGTGGCGGTGACGTAGATGGGCACGTAGACGGAGTTGCCGATGGTGAGTGACGGCCCGTTGTCGGTCATGTTGGACCCGATGGCGCTGGACAGGTTCACCGGGGTGGCGAGGGCCGCGCCGGTCAGGTCGTAGCAGCGGTTGGAACCGTAGGTGAGGCAGACGCCGAGGACCTTGCCCGAGGCGTTGTAGACCGGTATCGGCGGCCCGGCGATGCCGGGCGATCCCACCGGCCAGGTTCCGGCGCACGGCGCGAGCTTGACGGTGTCGAAGCAGGCGAGGTGGCTCTTGGTGGCGTCGGCCACCTGCGGGAAGAGGTCGGTGCCGGCCTGGCCCATGGCCCCCGCGGTCGAGAAGACCGCCGGCACGATGCCATTGGGGAACACGGTGTAGGGCTCGCTGGGACAGGCCGACGCGGTGGCGAGGTTGAAGCACATCATCGTGTTCTCCGTGCCCGTATCGGCGCCGGCCACCTCGTTGAAGGCGTACCAGTCGGACCCGACCAGGACGGGTGAGGAGATGCCGGCGAAGATGCCGATGGGTGCGTCGCCCGGAGCGGAAAGCGGGGTGAACCCGCAGAACAGGCTCGTGCCCGGCGCGGCGACCGGCTGGGTCGTGTCGATGCAGACGACGCCCGCGGTATTGCCCGGCGTCTCCACGGCGTAGACGAACAGGTGGCCCGTCGACTGGTTGATCTGGAGGCCGGCCCCGACGGACGTCGCGAAGTGATGGACGCCGTCGGTGACCGTCTTGGACTGCTGCGGCCAGCAGAAGGAGGCGTCGATCTGGTTGTGGCAGGTCACCTGGACGTCGGAGTTGTGATGGTTGACGTTGAAGACCTGGGTCTCGCTGAGCGCCACCGCCCAGCCGTCGTTGTTCGTCGTGGCGGCGTACTTGGACGGCAGCGGTCCCGGCACCACCGCAGTGGCCTGGTACGCGACGGTGGCCGAGGTGGCGCCGGCAACGGCCGTCGGGCCCCAGGTGCCGGCCGAGGCGAGCACGGTGGCGGCTACGACGACGAGCAGGGCTCGCACGGATCGGTGGTTCGCGATGGACTTGTGCGCTCTCATGTCGTCCTCATGCTCGGGTGCTGGTGCACTGTGTCGCCGTCGGCAACAGGCCGTAGAGTCCCCAACTTCAAGACGTGAGCATCGGACGAAGTCCGTCCCGGCCCCGTCGGCCTGCCCTCCTACGGGTGAAAGTCCAATGGTAGGTGGGGCCGCGCGCAGAAGAAAAGCCTGTTCACGACGGGTGTCCGGCCACGCGCTCTTCGTGACGACGGGTCAACGGGCCCCTCGGACGGCCCACCGCCGCCGCGTGGTGGGCCGGGTGGCACGACGGCATGCCGGCGGCCGGTCGGGGGCGTAGGATCGAGCAGCCGGGCCATCGATCCGATGGACCGTCGACCTGGCCCGAGCAGCCGCCGAGGAGGATCCTGTGACCGACATCATGAAGCTGCCCCCCAACATGACCTTCGAGGACCCCGGCGACGAGCGGCTCCACCGCAAGCAGCGCCTGGCCGCCTCCTTCCGCCTCTTCTCGAAGTTCGGCTTCGACGAGGGTGTCGCCGGCCACATCACCGCCCGGGACCCGGAGCGCGCGGACCACTTCTGGGTCAACCCGTTCGGCATGCACTTCGGCCACATCCGCACCTCGGACCTGATCCTGGTCAACCACCAGGGTGAGGTGGTCGAGGGCGACCAACCCGTCAATGTCGCCGCCTTCGCCATCCACAGCCAGGTGCACGCCGCCCGCCCCGACGTCATCGCCGCCGCCCACGCCCATTCGGTCTACGGCAAGTCCTGGTCGTCCCTGGGCCGGACCCTCGACCCCATCACCCAGGACGTGTGCGCGTTCTACGAGGACCATGCCGTATTCGACGACTACACCGGCGTGGTGCTCGACGTCGAGGAGGGCAAGCGGATCGCCCATGCCGTCGGGGACAACAAGGCGGCGATCCTCCGCAACCACGGTCTGCTCACCGTCGGCCGCTCGGTCGACGAGGCGGCGTGGTGGTTCATCACCATGGAGCGCTCGTGCCAGGCCCAGCTGATGGCCGAGGCCGCCGGGACGCCCGTCCTCATCGACCCCGACATGGCGCGACTGACCAGCAGCCAGGTGGGCAGCCACATGGCCGGCTGGTTCAGCTTCCAACCGCTGTTCGACCGGATCGTCCGCGAGCAGCCCGACCTGCTCGAGTGAGGCGGGCCCGGGGCGAGCCCGGGCCGACGAGGGGACACGGCATCGGGCGGTCGCAACGGTGAGCCGCCGTGGCTGGCTGCTGTTCGCGGCCATGTCGGTGATCTGGGGGTGCCCCTACCTGCTGATCCGGATCGCCGTCCGGGAGATCTCCCCGGGCACGCTCATCTTCCTGCGGACGGCGCCCGCGGCCCTGCTGCTGGCGCCCATCGCCCTCCGACGGGGAGCACTACGCGGGATCCTGTCCCGCTGGCGCTGGCTGGTGGCCTTCACCGCGGCGGAACTCGCCGTACCGTGGTTCTTCATCGGGCGCGCCGAGATCCATCTGTCCAGTTCGGTGACGGGCCTGCTCATCGCCTCGGTGCCGCTGGTGGGCGCCGTCCTCTACCGGGTCCTCGGCTTCGAACGCTTCGACCGTCGGCGCGTGCTCGGCCTGCTGATCGGGTTCAGTGGCGTGGCCGTGCTGGTCGGGGTGGACCTGCAGGGGGCCGACCTGGGCCCGACCGTCGAGGTGCTGATCCCGGCCGTTGGCTACGCCGTCGGTCCGCTCATCATCTCCCGCAAGCTCGACGACCTGCCCGGGATCGGCGTCATCACCGTGTCCCTGGCCATCGCGTCGGTGGCCTACGCCCCCTTCGCCCTCACCCACCTGCCCTCGTCGGTGTCCCCCGAGGTCGTCGCCTCGGTCGTGGGGCTGGCCCTCGTCTGCACTGCGCTGGCCTTCGTGCTCTTCTTCGAGCTCATCGTCGAGGTCGGACCTGCCCGCAGCACGGTCATCACCTACGTCAACCCGGCGGTGGCGCTCCTGCTCGGCGTGCTCGTCCTGGGCGAACCATTCACGTGGGGCATCGCCGTCGGATTCCCGTTGATCCTGCTGGGCTCCTGGCTGGCCACGGCCAGCCCACCGCGGGGCGTCAGCCCCCTGGCGGCCGAGCCGGCGTCGGCCTAGCGGTCGCGGCCCTCCGGGCCGTCGCCGTCGCCGTCCCGGTCCAGCCGGATGATCACCACCGGGATCTGGCGCGAGGTGTGGCGCTGGTAGACGTCGTAGCGGCCCCGGACGCCGGGATGGAAGATGCGCGACATCCCCCGGTTGGCGCGGTTCACCTTCGGCCAGAGCTGCTCGCGCTCCTCCGGGGTGGCCACCCTCGCCGTCGCCCGCCGGACCCGGCGGCCGACCCGCACCGTGACCCGGGGGTCGTCCTGGAGGTTGAGGTACCAGGCGGGGTGGCGGTCGCTCCCCCCGTTGGAGGCCACCACCACGAGGTCGCCCCGGTCGGTGCAGTACGTCAGCCCGTTGGTGCGGGCCAGCCCCGACCTCCGACCCGTCGTGGTGAGCAGCAGCGCCGGCACGCGGTTGGAGTGCGTGCCGATCCGGCCGTCCGACCGCTCGTAGACCCACTTGTGGGCCCGCAGGTAGGGGTCCACGAACCGGGTCGTGAAGATCCCGTCCAACGGTGCGCCCTCAGCTCCGGGCGTCGAAGGTCGGGACGAGCGTGCGCGCCGCCCGGGCCTCGTCGACGCGGCGGACCGGGGTGACCAGCGGATGGGCGGCCATGGCCTCCGAACCGAGCTCGGCGGCCTCGGTGGCGATGGTCTCGAGCGCACGGGCCAGTGCCTCGAGCGTCTGGGGGCTCTCGGTCTCGGTGGGCTCGATCATGAGCGCCTCGTCCACGATCAGGGGGAAGTAGACGGTCGGGGCGTGGAACCCCTCCTCCAGCAGGCGTTTGGCGATGTCGAGGGCCCGGACGCCGTGGTCGGCCTTGAGGGACTTGGCCGACAGGACCACCTCGTGCATGCAGGGGCGGTCGAAGGGGACGTCGTAGGCGTCGTGGAGCCGCCGACGGATCCAGTTGGCGTTGAGCACCGCCACCTGGGCGATCCGCTTCAGGCCGTCGC
>CAZULR010000018.1:0-20021 GCA_964621235.1 uncultured Acidimicrobiaceae bacterium | reverse complement strand
CCTCTCCCAGGACGTCCACCGCAACGTCTCCCTCCTCGGACTCGTGTTCATCGGCGTCCACGTCGCCACCACCGTGCTCGACGGGTACGTGCCCATCGGGCTGGCCGACGTCTTCGTGCCCTTCCTCTCCCCGTACCGGCCGCTCTACGTGGGCCTGGGCGCGCTGGCCTTCGACCTGCTGCTGGCCGTCCTGGTCACGAGTGGGCTCCGCCACCGCATCGGCTACTCCTCGTGGCGGTTCGTCCACTGGCTCGCCTATCTCTGCTGGCCCATCGCGCTCGTCCATGCCCTCGGCACCGGCACCGACACCCAGCTACCCGTCATCCTCTTCGTCGAGGTGGTCTGCACGACGGGCGTGCTCGGGGCCTTCGCGTGGCGGATGACCACCGGCCGTTCGCTCCCGCTCGGACGGCGCACCGCGGCGGCCGGAGGCGCCCTCGTCCTCACCCTGGTCATCGCCGGATTCGCGCTGCTCGGCCCCCTGCGGCCGGGCTGGTCCCACCGTTCCGGGACGTCATCGTCGCTGCTCGCCGAGCTCGCCATGAAGAACGGCACAGCGGCGACAGGCACCACGGCACCCGCAGCCGGAACGTCGCCGTCCACGACTCCGGCGACCGGGAGCGGTGCCGTGCCGGCAGTGCCGTTCACCAGCGCGGTGAGCGGGTCCCAGAGCCAGTCGGGCCCCGACGCCCAGGGCAACATCCGGATCACCTTGGCCATGCACCTCACGGACACCGCCTCGACACCGCTGACCGTGGTGCTGATCGGCGCCCAGTCGGGCGGTGGCGTGTCGCTCTCGTCCGGCACCGTCGACTTCGCGGGCGACTCGGGAGCCGTCGTCGGGCTCAATGGGGGAACGGTCGTGGCCACAGTGGCCACACCTTCGCCGATCACCCTGACCATACAGCTCCAGGTGGGCCAGCAGTCAGGCGCACTCTCGGGAACCGTCACCGGCAGTGCGCGGTCGCGACGATGACGGCGCCGACCGGTCCCACCCGGCTCCTCGACGGCATCGGCAGCGCCGACGTCGTCCGCCTCGACGCCCACCTTTCCCGCTGGGGCACCCTTCCCGACGTCCCGGCCCGCACGCTCCTCGAGGCGGTGGACCAGTCCGGACTGCGCGGCCACGGTGGTGCCTGGTTCCCCGTCGGAACCAAGTGGCGATCGGTGGCCGCCGGGCGGTCACCCGTCGTCGTCGCCAACGGCGCCGAGGGTGAGCCGGCGAGCGGCAAGGACCGGCTCCTCCTCCACCACGCCCCCCACCTGGTGTTGGACGGCGCGTCGGTGGCGGCCACCGCCGTCGGATCCCGGCGGGTCGTGGTCCACGTCAGCGAGGACTCCGTGGCCGACGTGACCGCAGCGATGACCGAGCGCCAGCGCCGGCAGATCGACCGCTGCAGCTTCGAGGTCGTCATCGCCCCCGACCGCTTCCTCTCCGGCCAGGAGTCAGCCGTCGTCAACACGGTGAACGATCGGAATCCCGGGATCCCCTCGTTCGTCGCCCTACGTCCGGTGCGCGAACAGGGAATCGGCGGTCGTCCCACCCTGGTCCAGAACGTCGAGTCGCTGGCCGACGTCGCCCTCATCGCCCGCTACGGACCCCAGTGGTTCCGGTCCGTCGGCACCCACGACTCCCCTGGCACCGCGCTGGTGACGGTCACCGGCCTCTGGGAGTCCCCGCGCATTGTCGAGGTCCCCCTGGGGACGACGCTCGGGAGCGCCCTCGGCATCACCGCGGAGCGGGCGGCCGTGATCCAGGCGGTGCTGCTCGGCGGGTACGGCGGCGGCTGGCTCCCGACGGCGGCGGCGCTGTCCATGCCCTTCACCGAGGAGGCCGCCCGCAACCTCGGCACCTCGATCGGCGCCGGTGTCGTCGTACTGCTGCCGACCGGCGTCTGCCCACTGACCGAGGCCGCCCGCGTGGTCCGCTACATGGAGGGCGAGGGGGCGGGCCAGTGCGGACCGTGCGTCAACGGGCTCGATGTCCTGGCCACCCAGCTCGAGCTCCTGGCCCACCGGCCGCACTCGCTACGGGGCGGCACGTCCGCCTTCCCGACGCTGTGCGGCCTGGTCGAGGGGCGGGGCGCGTGCCATCACCCGGACGGCGTGGCGCGGTTCGTGCGCAGCGCGCTCGCGGTGTTCGCCGACCACGCGGCGCTGCACCTGCAGCAGGGCCCCTGTCAGACGACCCGGCCGTTCCTGCCCGCGCCCACCAGCGCCGGAGCGGTCCGGTGAGTCGCCGGCGGTTCCGCGTCGTGGTCGACCCGGTCGCCTGTGACGGCGCCGGCGTGTGCGCTGAGTTGCTGCCCGAGATCATCACCCTCGATCCGTGGGGCTTCCCTATCATGGGACCAAGCGAGGTGCCGCCCAGCCTGGTCGATCTGGCCCAGCGCGCGGTGGTCAGCTGTCCTCGGCTCGCGCTGCACCTCGTCCGCGTCGATAGCTGACTACGGCTCCCGCACGCGCCTCCGCGCGACAGGGCTCAGCCACGCAGATCCCACTCGACAGGAATCCGCCACCAGGCGCGGAAAGGGGGCCCGGCTGGACCGGACCCCCTTCCGCTGACACCTCGTAGGGCGTCACCTGCTGGTACTGCTGTGCTACTGCTGCTCAGCCTGCGCTGACGAGGCAGAACCCGTTGGTCGGGGTCGTCGGGTCGACCGCCGTGTAGCCGGCATCCGTGAGGATGGCCGGGTTGGAGACCGTTCCCTCGGGGAACGTGGTTCCGGACACATCGAGCGGGAAGAAGCCCTGCGCCTTGATGGCGTTCTCGATGTCGGTTCGGAAGCTCACACCGGTGGAGGGGTCGATGTCCGTCGTGGTGCCGGACTTGCAGAGGAAGCCGTACTCCGACACGAAGTTGAGTGTGGCCTGGTTCGACGGAACGGCGGCCGTCGAGTTGTTGTACACGTTGTAGAGGCCGCGGGTGACCGGGAAGGTCACGCCGGCGCCGCCGCCGGTACCCTGCACCGTGGACTGCTTGGCCTTGATGCCGTCGATCTCACCCAGGATCGTCTGAGTGGTGGCCGAGGTGCCGACGCAGACCTTCAGCGGGCAGGTCGTCGTGTACTTACCCAGCGACATGAAGTAGATGGCGTGGGTACGGTCAGGCTGACCGTAGATCGTGGCCATCTGGTTCTCGAAGAGGTTGCTGTGCAGAGCACCGGAGGTGTCACCGTCGGTGTTGTCCTTCACGCACGCCGGAGCACCCGTGAAACCGAGGTAACCCGACCACGTCGAGTACGTCCCTGATCCGGTCTGGGCCATGTAGCAGTCGATGTGCGACGACGTGGTGGCGCCGAGGCACTCCCAGTTCATCGTCACGGTCACGCCGCCGACGGTGCAGCTCAGGGTGTCGTTCATGATGAGCTTCAGGTTGGCGGTGCTGATGTTGGACACCGCGGACTGTGCGGTGGCCACTCCGTTGACCTTCTTGAAGGTGGTCCACGAGACGCCGTCCGTGGCGTACTTCACGAAGTTCACCGTGGTACCGACCGCGCTGTAGCTGGACGACCGGGCGTAGCTGATGGTCTGGGTGGGCGAGCCCGATCCGGCTGCCAGCAGGGCGGTGCGTCCGTTGCCCGAGCCGATGGCCGGAGCCTGGGCCGTGAAGTCGTTGTAGGGGTTCTCGGCTGAGACGTTGAAGCCCTGCTCGCCACCGACGGAGCCGGGGGTGAAGGTCGTGGTGCCGCAGTTGAGGGTGGCCGCCGACGACGTGGTGGCGGTCAGGTCACAACCGGCGGCGTTATTGAACACGTTGCCGAGGTTGGTCATCAGGGCGTACGAGGTCTGCGAGCCGCTTCCGACGAGCAAAGAGGCGCTGGGAGCGGCGCCGGCGGCGCCGGCGAAGGCCAACGACATCCCCGTGAGGCCGATGGTTGCAGCGGCGATTGCCGCAGCACCCCGGCGGGTGAACAGTGAACGGATCATTGAGTATCTCCTCAGTTGGTTGGTCAGCTGCGAGGGCACGGGAGACAGCGCACCCGCGCGTACCCCTCGTAAACGCACTGTAAGAAACCCAGGTAATCCCTACGTCACAGAAGGATGGGGTGACGATGAACTCTTCGTGACGTGTGGTTCGCCACCGGGAACCGCGAGGGTCCGCGGCCGCGCCGAACTGCCGGATCGGCCCTGGCCTGTCCCGCCGGTCCCGCTCGGTGGGATCGCTCAGAAGGTGGCCGGGAGGGCACGGGCCACGCTCTCGCACGCAAACAGCCCGCACATAAGCAGTACCGGGGCGGCGAAGAGGTAGACCAGCCACGGCCGGCGCCACCGCCAGACGGCGAACGCCGCGCCCAGGAGGACGAGCAGGGTGATGATCGACCAGAGCACGGCGAGGCCCCCGGCCACCGGGTCACCGTTCAACCCGAGTTCATAGCTCGGCACGGCCACCGTGTGGTCGGGGACGGCCACCGGGGGCCCGACCAGCTTCCCTTGGACGACCAGGCGTCCGCTCGGAACGGTCGTGGAGTTCGACGTCACCAAGGTGATGCGATTATCCCGGGTGGGGAGCACCACGTCCCGCTCACCCACCACAACCGTGTGCACACGGGTCACCTTGTAGACGAAGGTCCCTGCCCCGTCCACCACCTGGATCCTCGCACCCTTCTTCAGGGTGTCGGCGGCACCGAATGGCGCGCCGAACGTGACGCGGCGCGCTGCGATGACCGAGTTGCCGATGGAACCTGGGAGGGCGGATCCCGGCATGAGGCCCGGTCCGTTCATCAGGTCGGCGGCGCTCGTCCCCTGGACGATGATCTGATTCAGATGGAGGGCCGGAATGGTGAGGACACCGATGGCGCTCCCCTCGGGTGGCGAGGCACCGTCGACGAGTTTGTACAGCGTGAGGGGGTGGCCCACCAATGACTGGGCCAGGCGCTGCTGATCGCGTGCGGCCGTTAGCGGTGTGAACGCGAGGAGGTAGACGAGGAAGAGCACCAGCAGCGCACCGATGCCCACGAGGGCCAGGCCGACGAGCTTCCGGACGGGGAGGTCCGGAAGGTGGATGGTGTGTCCTCCTGATCCGTTGTCACCCGGATCCACCGGGACGTCCGGCTCCCGCCCGGCGTCGCGGAGTGCGGTTTCGGGTTCACTCGGAATCCTTGCCGCGCCGATGGTGGGGGCGACGGTGGATGGCGGCGCAATCGTTGCCCTGGTGTCGGTCATTCGGAATCTCCCGACGCGCGCCGCCGCCTCACCCCTGGGCCGAACAACAGCAGTGGGCCGGCGATCAGACAGGCCAGCGCCAGAAGGATGATCGCGGGAAGCAGCAGCCGGGCCGCCATTCCGAGACTCACCAGGAGCAGACCCGAAGGAAGCGACGCGCCGCTCGTTGCGGCACCGCCAGCTCCACCATTCCCCGACCCACCACCATTCGAGCCACCACTCCCGCTGCCCGCTGATCCCGAGAGGGGCAGCGTGCTCGAGAAGTCGTTCGAACCCGAATCGGAGGAACCGTCGGACGAGCCCGTCGACGAACCTCCAGAAGACGAGCCGGCCGTCGCGCCGGCCTGCGTCTTGGAAGTGGTCGACTCGGCCACCACCGACGAGTTGATCTCGGAGATCGCCGCCTGGTACATCGCCGTGGGCAGCGGCGCGTAGCCGAACGGGAGCGCACCGGTATGGGAGAAGTTCACCAGATTTGTCAGGAGGTTCTTCAGGTTCGTGGCCGCCGCTGCCGGCTGAGGGGTCTTGTCCACGACGGCATAGGTCACGTCCGGCATCGGGTACGCGGCGGGATCGGTGTTGCTGTAGTTGACGGAGTAGGTGTTGGGCGGGCACGTCAGGTCGTCGGCCCCGCACGGTTTCATGTCGTTGGCGGCCGCTTCGAGACTGGTTGCGGTCGGGGCCACGAACGCACCCGACGCATTCTGCACGCTGGCGTCATTGAGCCCGTAGTACGACGCCTGCGAGGTGTCCATGACGCCGAACGCCACGCGAGGCAGCGCTCCCGGGCCGGGAACGAACGCCTCGGGATCGCTGTAGGCCCACGTGCGGATATCCCTCGCCTGTCCATTGGGCTCTTGAGCGAGGCCGAAGCTGATGTCCGAACTCGTCAGGGCACCGACCCCGGGAATCGTGGAGATGGCTTTGCAGGTCGACGGGAAGGGCCAGACGGCGGTCGGATTGCCCACCGGAGGCCAGATCGTCGATCCCACCGGGGGCGAGATGAGGGTCGCCGAGGCGAGGTGCGGGTCGGTGACGGACACAGAGACCGGATTGGACGCCACGCCCTTCTCGTTGACATTCGCGGTGAACGCGGTGTTGGGTTGATCGCAGATCCAGCTGGTTGCCTGATAGCTCGCACCGGTGGCGACATTGGACATGTACGACCCGATCTGATTGGGGCCCTGGACGCCGGTGGCGGACGGGTTCAGCAACTGGAATGCATTGAAGGGGAGCTGCGACGTGAGAGCTTGATCGGTGCCTCCCGTCTTGCAATGGACCAGCGTTGCGCAGTCCAACGGGGGCACCAGGAGGTCGTTGGCCACGATCGTCGGGGGCGTATTGAACTGGATATTTCCATCAGGTGCCTGGTACTGACCGGTGATGATGCCGGCCAGCATGTTGGGCGTGAGGTTGTAGGAAGCCACCGGGAAGTCCACGGGCCCGCCGTTGGCGGCGGCTAGGAATCCGACCGCGGCGCCGGACACGGCGATCGGAATCAACGTGTACTTGGCGGCCAACGCGGGAGTTCCCTCGATTGCCTGCATTTGCGCCGGGTCGGACGCATTGTCGATGAACCCGAGCGATACTCCACCGGACAACTCATCGGAGATCACACGGGTGCTGTCAGCCGCGGAGTTCGTCGCGATGACGCCGTTGGCGCTGTTACAGGTGCCGGCCACGGCCGCCGTCATGAAGTGCTCCAGGCTGAACGAGCTGTCGGTCTGGATCTGGGGAGCGGAGGCCGGACATCCTTTGGAGGCCGCTGCGAAGCTGAGTGGCACCACCGCACTGTTCGCAGCGGTGACCGCGGGGCCGTTGCCCACGAAATTTCCCTGGCCGGGCTCCTCGGTCACCACCAGAGCACACGGGTTGGCGCTGTTGTCACAGTGGAATCCGGGGACGGATCCCTTGGTGTTCGTGATGTCGTGCGCCGGAAACGTCGCGTTGCCGTCAGCCGCCGGATTGTAGAAGACCGGGTACGAGACGGTGGAGAGGTTGCCTGTCGCGGTCGAGGCGGTGATCGGGACGTGGATCGGCCCGAGCGAGAGTTGCTCCCACTGTCCGTTTAGGCAGGACGGGTCGGACGCGTCCGAGTCGAGCGAGCAGATGGCGATCCGCATGCTGCCGGTCGGGTCGAAGTGATGGGTGGTCACGAACACGTACTGTCCGTCGACCAGGTTTGACACCGGGCTGACGTCCACCGACGGGCAGTCCTGTCCAGAGCACGGCAGCGTCACCAGGCAGCCGGACTGTCCGTCGTCGCCGCAGGTCGACGCGGCCCCGGCGGTCGTCGCCCGCGAGGACGTCGGCACGATGGCGGCCACCGACACGGTGCCGACCGCCAGCACCAGCGCCAGCGCCATCCTCAACGGCCGGCGCCGGAACGGTGCCCGGCCATCCTTCGACTCCGCCGCAGCGGGCAAGACCGTCCCTTCGCCGTCCGAGGCCCGTTCCGGATGTGCCTTTCGGTTTCGCATCCGACCGGTCATGCCTGTCCCTTCTCCACGTTTGCTGCGCGCCGGCGCTTGAGGCGCGACGCGATGAGCGGTGGTCCGAGCACGAGCGCCAGGAAGAGGAGCGCCCAGCCGCTGTAGAGCATTCCCGACGGTCCGATCACGGTCTTGGTGGCGGCGGCCAGGTCGGACCCGCAGATGAATCGACCCTCGGGGCACGCCTTGTGGACCACCTGACCATCGACGATCGTGTATCCCTTGGCGATCTCATCGGCGGTCAATCCAGAGGAGCCGGAATCGCTCTTCGATCCAGAGGAACCGGAGCCGCTGGTCGGGGTCGACGAGGCCGTCGACCCGGTCGTCCCGGCGGTGCCACCGCCGCCGGCGGTCACGGCTGCGACGGGGGCGTTCAGTCCCCCACCCGCTACACCTGCGACAACTGGCGCACCCGGCAGGACCGTCGTTCCGTCGACATAGGGGTTCTTACAGTTGGCCGCGGTTGGCGCAGGCGGTTGGACGGCACCGTTCATCCGGCCGACCGCCAGGAAGTCCTCCTCCACAAGGACCGGGGGCAGCGGTGAATACCCCAGGAACGACATGCGCGCCTGTCCGGCGCAGGCCAGGTAGGAGACGAACTGGCCGAGAGCCTGGCCCTTTGAGGTCGAGAACGGCGAAGCAATGTTCGGGCCGCCGGCGCAGGCCGAGTGCTGGCCGGTGGCAAGCGCCGGGGAACAGGGTGTGACCAAGTAGCTGTAGGCAGACAGCGGATAGGCGTTGGCCAACGGATTGGTGTAGACGCCGGTCAGATCCTGGGTGAGGTCGGAGTGGAGGACAGCGGCTTCGAGGGCGGTGGCGACGTTCACCGACGACGGCTGCACGTCGCTTCCGTGGGCGTTCACCAACGAGGCCACCGGGAAGTGGTGGTTGATGGCGTAGGCCGTCTCCACGTAGGTGATCGATCCGAGGCTGGCCGCCGAGGAGACGTAGTTTGCGGCGTTGTCGGAACCCACCTGTGGCACGAACTTCCCGAGGTTCGGGTAGTTACCCGCGTTGTTGACCTGGCTGAGGTCGGATGGGTAGACCCAGGTGGCACTGGGCAGTGCCAGGGGCGATCGGGAGAAGTCCGTATTGGCCCCGTTGATGTCCGCGGGGTCCTGGTGCAGGAGGTAGTCCGAGAGCAAGTAGTTCTCACCGGACGCATCCGCCCGATAGACCGGGATGATCGGCTGGTTGGGCAGGTCGCACTGGCTGGCCGACGGACAGATCGCCGGATTGAGGGCCCGGATGGACGGATCGTTCCACGAGGTGATCTTCCCGAAGAAGATCTTGGCGATTACGGACGCGTCGAGGTTGAGGTTGGTGATCTGGCTTCCGTCCACCCCGTTCAGGTTGAACATGAATGCCAGGCCCCCGGCCACGTCAGGTAGGTATTGGTAGGGCTGGTTCGGTGTGCTCTGGGCCTGGCCCGAGCTGTACGGGATGTCCGAGGCCCCAAAGTCGACCTGGTTGGTGGCGAACTGATTGAGGCCGATGACCGAGCTCTGCACCTGCCAGTTGATGTTCAGGCCGAAGAGCGTGTTCGACGTGCCCACCCACTCCTGGATGGCCGCGCCGGCGAAGCTCGAGCCGGTCGACTGCATGTTCGGGCTGGCCCCGGCGGGAAGGACCCCCCAGAGTTGCGTCACGCCGAGCACGACGAGAAGCACCGCGACCACCGCAGCGGAACGCACTCGTCGGTGCGGGCGGTCAGCCGAATTGACCGTTGACATAGTCAAACGTCCTTTGGTCGGTGGGTTCTCCGAAGATGGTCTCGGTGCGTCCGGCCTCAATCACCAGTCCGGGACGATTCTCCTCGGCGAGGAAGAAGGCGCAGTAGTCAGAGACGCGCTGCGCCTGCTGCATGTTGTGGGTCACGATCACGACCGTCACCTCGTTGGCGATGTCCTTGATCGTCTCCTCGATCCGGAGAGTGGACGTGGGGTCCAATGCCGAGCACGGCTCATCCATGAGGAGGACCCGGGGCTTCACGGCAAGGGCACGTGCGATGCACAGCCGCTGCTGCTGGCCGCCGGACAGGGCACCGCCCAGTTCGCCGAGGCGGTCCCTCACCTCTTTCCACAGGCCGGCCCTGGTCAGCGACTCCTCCACCAGGTCGTTCTTGTTGCCAGGGGAGACCCGCGAGAACCGGAGGCCGGCCAGCACGTTCTCGGAGATGGTCATCGCCGGAAACGGATTGGGCTTCTGGAAGACCATGCCGATATGTCGCCGGGTCTCCATGGCGCGCTGTCCGGGTCCGTAGATGTCGAGGCCGTCGAGTCGCACCGAGCCCGCCAGCTGGGCGCCCGGGACGACCTCGTGCATCCGGTTGAGGATGCGCAGGAACGTGGACTTACCGCAACCTGACGGCCCGATCAGCGCCGTCACCTTGGACTTCTCCATTGTCAGCGTCACCCCCGCGAGAACGAGGCGTCCGCTGAACCAGGCGTGCACGCCTTCGGCGTCGATCTGGCCGGCCTCACCGGAGAGGTTGGTGCCGCGGTTGTGCCCGAGGCCGGTGACGTCGTCGGGAACGGGAGGTGGCGGCGTGGTGGCGTAGGTGGTCATTCGAGGTCCCTCTCGATCGGGATCGGCAGGAAGAAGCGGGCCATCATGTCGTCCTCTGACGGCTGGGTACGGCGTGACTTCTTGGTCTTCGTGCGGGAGAAGAACCGGGCCAGCACGAAGAGGATGAGCACGAGCGCCATGAGCACGAAGGCGGCCTGGAAGGCGATGTCGATGAGGACCTGCTGGGCGGCATGGGTGTTGGAGAGGATGACCAGCGGAAGGGCGCCCTGATCGTGGGCGAAGGGGTTGGCGTTCATCACCTGGGAGCCGAAGGCGGTGAAGATGAGAGGGGCCGTCTCACCGACGATGCGGGCGACACCGAGGAGTACCGCCGTCACCACGCCGGACCGGGCCGTGGGGATCACGACGGACCACACCGTGCGCCACTCGGGAGCGCCGAGGGAGAGGGACGCCTCGCGCAGCCCACTCGGGACGACGCGTAGCACCTCCTCCACGACGCGGGTGACCGACGGGAGGAGGATCACCACGAGGGCCAAGGACGCGGCGAAGCCTGAGTAGTGGAGCACGCCGGTGAAGATGAAGATCGAATAGATGAAGACGCCCGCCACGACTGAGGGGGTCCCGCTCATCGCCGTCACCACCGTACGTACGAGGCGGGCCATCCGGCCCGTGCCCACCTCGTTGAGGTAGACGGCGGTGGCGATGGCGAACGGCACCCCCATGAGGGTGGCCATCAGGACCTGCTCCAGCGTGCCGACGATGGCCTGGAGCACGCCGACGTGGTTGAGGAGGTTGGGGTCGGAGGCGGTGAGGGTCTTCTGGTCCTTGGTGAAGAGCGCACTCCAGTGAATCGACGGAACGGCCTTAGCGGTCACCCAGGCCACGATGAACAGGACGATCCCGATGATCAGCAGGCCGGCGCTCCACACGAGGATGCCCGCGACGCGGTCGGTCGCGACCTGGCGTTCGATCACCTGGGACGTCCCCAGCCATGTCAGCGCCAGAAACACCGCGTACCAGCACACGAGGAAGCCCAGGCCACCGGTGAGCGAGGTCAGTTGATAGAACACGACCCACACGAGGCAGAACGACGACAGTGCGGCGATCACCACGAGCGCCACGTCCTGGAGACCCACGGCTCCGGGCCGGATGGGGGTGGGGAGACGCCTCGGTGCCGGTGGCACCGGCGGGTCCGGTGTGCCACCGGAAGAATCGTCGGGGCCGTGCGTCGGAGACCCGGGAGGCGAGGCCTGCCGGGTCGGCAGTGTTCCCGTCGACACCGAGGTGTTGGAGACCAGCACCCCCGGAGGTGCGGTCTGCAGGTCGGCGTCGCTGCTCACAGGTCCACCCCGGCTCCGCTCCGTGAGCGGTTGACGATCGACGAGGCGGCCAGGTTGATGACCAGGGTGATCACGAAGAGGGTGAAGCCGGCGAGCAGGAGCGCCTGGGTGCCGAGCTTGCCTCCCGCGCCGAAGTTCACGACGATGAACTGGGAGATCGTCGTTCCGCCGTGTTGGAGGATGTGGGGGCCGAAGACGAAGCCACCGCCGAGGATGATGGTGACGGCGATCGTCTCCTCAAGCGCGCGCCCGAGGCCGAGCATGACCGCGCCGATCATGCCGCCCCTCCCGAACGGGATGACCACCGTCCGGATCATCTGCCACCGGCTGGCGCCGAGGGCGAGGGCCGCTTCGCGTTCGCCCGGCGGGGCCAGCGAGAATACTTCCCGGCAGATGGAGGCGACGATGGGCACGATCATGATACCGACCACGAGCCCGGCGATGAAGATCGACGCATTGAGCGGCGGGCTCGTGACCTTGAAGAACGGGATGAAGGCCAGGTGCCGGGAGAGCCAGGTGCTGAGTCCGACGACGTTCGGCTGCAGCTCAAAGATCGCCCACAGACCGAAGATGATGCTGGGGATGGCTGCGGCCAGGTCGACAAGGGCGATGAGCGAGCGCCGGCTCCGGCGCGGAGCGTACTCACTGAGGAAGATGGCGGTGGCGATGGCGACCGGTGTGCCGACGATCATGGCCACGGTCGCCACCTCGACGGTGCCGATCAGGGATGCGAAGACACCGAACGATGGGTTGCGGCCGAGCGTCTCGAACCCCGAATGCGTGAAGAAGCCGAGTCCCGCCACCCGGAACGCGGGGAAACCCTTGTTGATCAGGAAGAAACCGATGGCAGCCAACAGCGTCAGGACACCGAGACCGGCCAGCTGCACGCCCCGCCGGTAGATGCGGTCCGGCATCGAGAACTCCCGGTTGGGAGTGATGGGTGTCGGAGTGACGCCGACCGATCCACCGGGATGCATGTCGATTTCGATGGTCATCTAGCGGGGGCCTTTCTGGCCGCTCAACTGCTGCGGTTGACGTAGTCAGCGTGTTGCTGACACGGGAGCCGGGCCGTCATTGTGGTCGCTCCGAGCCCGCACGCATCGTACGATTCGAAGGTAAACGTTGGGCAAACGTTTCCCGATGCGAGGGTAATTGTTGTGTGATCAACTCCACGACGAGCTGCAGCCGTGGCCCCCGGGACGGCACGAATCGCTCAGATCCAACCGCCGGCGCATCGGGCGATCGGACGGGGGTCAGAAACCCAGCAGCTGGCCGCGGGCGGGCACGACCAGCGCGTGGGGACCGGGCGGGGCGTTCCAGGCGAACTGCCCGTTTACGATCTTCACCGGCAGCGCCGACGCCTGACCCGTCTGGGTGTACGGCGCGGCCTCTTCGAGCATGGCGATGGCTTGGACGGCCGCGCTGCCCGTCGCCTGATCCGCCTTGCCGATCTGGTCGACGTCGATCCAGTAGGGGTGATCCCCACCGCAGGCCACGAAGGTGGCGAGCCAGTGTTCACCTGATGCGGTGGTCCACAGAACAGGATCGGCTGCCAGGATCGAACGGGCGGGTGGCACGGTGCCTACCGGATCCCCTGCGTCCGGCCCCGCATAGAGCTTGACCCCACTGGGGAGTGTGAATCCGTAGACCAGGCCGGTTCCTCCGTGGGCAGCGATGTGGTCGATGGCCGATTGCGCCGCCTGGTCCGGAACGAATGGCCGGAAGTCGGGCTGGATACCCGCCGGCTCTCCGGCTGGCACGGTGCCGTTGAGCACGTACGTACAACCCTGCAGAGGAACATCAGGCGGACGGACGACCGCACTTGCGGCGACGGTCGACGAAGGCGTCGACGATGCTGAGCTGCCGCACGCCGTGGCCACGACGGCCAACCCGCAAGCCACGAGGACGACCAGGGACCGGCGGGACCAAGGGCGGTGTCGGACCGCCCGGCGAAAGGGTAGGGACTTTCTGGGGCACCCGGCGGCGGTCCCGCCGGGGAGAATCGGGTTCATGTTCGTCTGACTCCGTGACCTGTGATTGATCGGGGCGTGGCCGCCTCCGTCAGAGGAACCTCGGAGGAGGGTATCGCCGGATGCCCGCCTGCTCCGGGCCCCCAAAGTTGTCGCACAACCGAACCGTGCTGTCAACGCGGCGGGTTGCCGTGCCGGCGCCCGGCCTCCGCCGTTCCCGAACTGGGACCTGCGCCGCGTGCACACGGCCGACCGGCGGACCGTAGAGTGCGGGGATGCGCACGGTCGCCGGTCACCTATGTCGGGCCCTCGTCGTCGCCGTGGCGATGCTGGCCGTCGGCCGGATCCTCAAGCACCTGGCGACTCGCCCGGGAGGACGTCCGGTCTTGTCGACGGTGACTGGCGACACCTGGCCACCCGTGCCCGTCAAGTCCCCACGGTAAAGCGACCGCGCGACGTCCGCCGCATCCTTCCGGTCAGCTGGGCGGCCGCTCCCAGTACCTGGCGTCGATGCAGGTACCCACCTGTAGCGAATACCACTCGTAGAGCACGTCACGACCTTGCCGTTGGGCGGCGCGATGCGCCGGGTCGTCGCGCCAGGTCGCATGGGCTTCAGGCGTGGCGAAGGTCACCAACGACACGTGGTCCCCGTCCTCACCCGAGAACGTGGCGAAGTCGACGAATCCGGGCACCTTCCGGGCCGAGTCGAGCATGGCGGCGGCCACCCGGGCATAGATCTCCTCCGATCCCGGCCGTCGGCGCGATCGGAACACCGTGACCACCTGGTCCCGATCGAATCGGGGGACGGGAAGGGCCGGCATCTGGGGTCCGTCCGCCCTGATCAGGTCCGGACGGTGTGGACGTCGCTGATCCCGGCCGAGTCCCGCAACTTCGCCAGGGCGTCGTCGGGGACCTCGGCCGACGTCGACAGCACCATGAGGGCGGTGTTGCCGGTGGCGGAGGGACCCACGGCCATCGAGGAGATCGACACCCCGGCGTCACCGAGGATGGTGCCGACGACACCGATCATCCCCGGGCTGTCGTCGTTGCGTACGACCACCATGTGGGGCGCCGGCGGGACCTCGACGGTGTGGTCGTCCAGCATGACGAGGCGGGCCTCGGACCGTGGCCCGGCGAGGGTGCCGGCGACGGAGTGCCCCCCGCCCCGCAGGGTGATGAGGTTCACGAAGTCGTGGGCCGTCACGGTCGACGTCTCCCGCACCTCCAGTCCGCGTTCGGCGGCGAGCTGTGGCGCGTTCACGTAGGACACCGGTTCGGCGGTCCCCTCGGCGAAGAGCCCCTTCAGGACGGACAGGGTCAGAATGCCGGTGCCGGAGCCGGCCAGGCCGCCCTGGTACTCGATCTCCAGGGTGCCGGGCAGCCCGCCCTCGAGCCCGGCCAGGATCCGGCCGAGCTGCTCGGCGAGGCCCATGAAGGGGCGCACCGTCTCGGACACGTCGGTGGCGTTCACGTTGACGGCGAAGGGCACGAAATCCCCGGCGAGGGCCAGGATGACCTGTTCGGCGATGGTGATGCCGGCCTTGTCCTGCGCTTCGACCGTGGAAGCCCCGAGGTGCGGTGCGACCACGACGGACGGGAGCTCGAACAGCGGCGACTCGGTGGTGGGCTCCTTGGCGAAGACGTCGAGGCCGGCGCCCTGGACGTGCCCGTCACGGATGGCCTGGGCCAGCGCGTCCTCGTCCACGATGCCGCCCCGTGCCGTGTTGATGAGGCGCAGCCCGGGCTTGGACTTCGCCAGCATGTCGCTCCCGATGAGGCCGAGGGTCTCCTTGTTCTTCGGGAGGTGGATCGTCACGAAGTCGGACTCCCCCATCAGCTGCTCGAGGCTCATCAGCTCGACGCCCATGTGCCTCGCCCGGTCGGCCGACACGAACGGGTCGTAGGCCACGAGCCGCATGCCGAACGCGAGGGCCCGCTGGGCCACGAGCGCACCGACCCGGCCGAGGCCGACGACGCCGAGCGTCTTGCCGTGGAGCTCCACGCCCTCCCACTTGGACCGCTCCCACTTTCCGGCCACCAGGGCGGCGTGGGCCTGGGGGATGTTGCGCGCCTGGGCCAAGAGCAGCGCCATGGCCTGCTCGGCGGCCGACAGGATGTTCGACTGCGGCGCGTTGACCACCATCACGCCGCGCTCGGTGGCGGCGGCGACGTCGACGTTGTCCAGCCCGATGCCGGCCCGGCCGACGACGACGAGGTCGGTGCCGGCGGTCAGGACCTCGGCCGTGACCGTGGTGGCCGATCGGATCACCAGGGCATTGGCCCCCACGATGGCCTGGACCAGCTGCTCAGGGGTCAGCTCGAGCTGCACATCGACCTCATGGCCGGCCTCGGCCATGAGGTCGAGACCCGGTTGTGCGAGCTTTTCGGTGACGAGGACCCTACCCATGGTGTTCCTTTCGGTTGGCGGTCGCAGGGCGACCGCGGTGTTTGGCGTGAGCGTGTGGGACGTCGGGTTACCTCGGACCGGCCCACACCGTGGGGACCCCGGCACCGGGGGACGTTCCGTACAGCATGACCGTCCGGGAGGCCGGTCGGCCAACCGGCTGGTCGTCGACGTGCCCGACGGTGGTCAGCCCCCGCTGAAGAGTGCGGCCAGGCGGTCGACGCCCTCTACCAGGTCGTCGTCACCGAGGGCGTAGGACATGCGGAAGTAGCCGGGGGTACCGAACGCCTCGCCCGGGACCACGGCCACCTTCGCCACCTCGATGGCCAGCTCGGCCAGCTCGGTGGATGATGAGCACGTCCGTCCGGCCAGCTTGCGTCCGTAGAGGCCGGACACCGACGGATAGGCGTAGAAGGCCCCGTCAGGCAGCAGGCACTCGACCCCGTCGATCTCGTTGAGCATCCGGTGGATCGTACGGCGGCGGCGGTCGAATGCCTCGCGCATCATCGCCACGGCCGAGAGGTCACCGGACACCGCCGCCAGTGCGGCCCGCTGGGACACGTTGGCCACGTTGGACGTCTCATGGGACTGCAGGTTGGTGGCCGCGGCGATCACGTCGGCGGGCCCGAGCATCCAACCCACCCGCCAGCCGGTCATGGCGTACGTCTTGGCGACACCGTTGACGACGATGCAGCGGTCGCGGATCTCGGGAACGACCACCGGCATCGAGTGGTGCTCCACCCCGCCATAGACCAGATGTTCGTAGATCTCGTCAGTGACAACCCATATTCCGTTCGCCGCGGCCCAGCGGCCGATCGCCTCGATCTCTTCGCGTGGATACACCGCGCCCGTCGGATTGGAGGGCGACACGAAAAGCAGCACCTTGGTGGCCGGGGTCCGAGCGGCCTCCAGCTGGTCGACGGTCACCCGAAAGCCAGAGGTCACGTCGGTCATGACGACCACGGGCACGCCCCCGGCAAGCGCGATGGCCTCGGGGTACGTCGTCCAGTAGGGCGCGGGCACCAGGACCTCGTCACCCGGGTCGCACAGGGCGGCGAACGAGTTGGCCACGGCCTGCTTGCCGCCGTTGGTGATCAGGACCTGTCCGGCCGTGACCTCCAGCCCCGAGTCGCGGAGGGTCTTGGCCGCCACGGCCTCGCGCAGCTCGGGCAGGCCCGCCGTCGGGGTGTACCGGTGGTTCTTCGGGTCGCGGCACGCCGCCTCGGCGGCGGCCACGATCGTGTCCGGGGTCGGGAAGTCCGGTTCGCCGGCGCCGAAGCCGATGACGCTCTCCCCCTGGGCCTGGAGCGCCTTGGCCTTGGCGTCCACCGCCAGCGTCGCCGACGGAGCGACGGCCGCGATCCGCGCGGAGATGCGGTTGCCGGTCACCCCTGCGCCACGCGGCGCGCCGGGGCCGGTTTCAGTGTGCTGGGCCATGAGTGCCATGATTCCATACGTGACCGACACTCCTGACATCCGAATCCCCGCCTCCCTCCTGCCTGCCGACGGGCGCTTCGGTGCCGGTCCCTCAAAGGTCCGCCCGGCAGCCGTTGAGGCCCTGGCCGCCGCCTCGGGCAGCTACCTCGGGACCAGCCACCGGCAGAAGACGGTCAAGAATGTGGTGGGGAGCCTGCGGGCCGGGCTGACCTCCCTGTTCTCGCTCCCCGACGGCTACGAGGTGGTCCTGGGCAACGGCGGGACGACGTGTTTCTGGGACGCCGCCACCTTCGGACTCATCGAGCGGCGGAGCCAGCACCTCAGCTTCGGCGAGTTCTCGTCGAAATTCGCCGCCGCCACCGCCGCCGCCCCCCACCTCGGCGACCCTGAGGTCATCAGCTCCGAGGTCGGGACCCATCCCCTGCCGGTGGCCCGGGACGACATCGACCTGTATGCCCTCACCCACAACGAGACGTCGACAGGCGTCATGATGCCCATCCTGCGGCCCGCGGGCGCCGCACTACCCGCCGACGGCGGGGGCCTGGTGGCCGTCGACGCCACCTCGGGCGCCGGCGGCCTGCGGGTCGACCCCACCGAGTTCGACGCCTACTACTTCGCCCCCCAGAAGTGCTTCGGCTCCGACGGCGGGCTGTGGGTCGCGCTCCTCTCCCCGGCCGCCGTCGAGCGAATCGCCGCCATCGCCGCCACCGGCCGTTGGGTACCAGCCTCCATGGACCTGACCATCGCGCTGGAGAACTCGCGGCTGGACCAGACCTACAACACGCCGGCGCTGGCCACCTTGTTCCTCTTCGACGACCAGGTCCGCTGGTTCAACGACAACGGCGGCTTGGAGTTCTCGACCGGCCGCAGTGACCGCTCGGCCGAGATCCTCTACACCTGGGCCGACAACTCCGACTTCGCCACCCCGTTCGTGGGCCGCGAGCAGGACCGCAGCCACGTCATCGGGACCATCGACCTCGATGACTCGATCGACGCCGCTCAGGTGGCCAAGACCCTCCGCGCCAACGGGATCGTCGACACCGAGCCCTACCGCAAGCTCGGGCGGAACCAACTCCGCATCGCCATGTTCCCGGCCATCGACCCCGAGGACATCGCCGCCCTGTGCGCCTGCATCACCCACGTGATCGGTGCGCTCGCCCGCTAGGCCGACCGACAACTCACGCTTCCAGACGTGTAGGGTCGCCCCGTGCGCACGACGCTGATCTCACGCCGTTCCGCTGCGCTTCTCCTCGGAGCGTCCTGTCTGCCGCTGGCCATCAGTGCGTGCTCCAGTTCGGCGACGTCGGGGGGAACCACCACCTCGACCCGGGCCGCGGTCAACCAGGGCGCAAATCCGGTGTGCTCGCTCGTCACTCCTACCCAGATCGAGTCATCGCTCGGGCGCAACGTGCAGGCACCGAAGGCGCGCAACACCACCGCGGCGACGATCTGCACGTACGCCGCGACCGACAGGTCGACTCCGCTCGATGCGGTCATCATCGGTTACCGGGGCCACGTGACGTCGTCAGCCGCCGCTGCAGAGCAGGAGAGCCTGGCCAAACTACATGGCACCGTTACCACGATCGCCGGCTCGGGCGTCCAGGCCTACTACTACACGGTCGGCTCTGGCGCCCACGCCATCGTCACCCTGGTGTCGCTGGTGGGTGAGACCCAGGTCACCGTCACGTCCACCGCCACCGTGGCCCAGGCCGAGGCGCTCTCGACCCAGATCTTCCAGTCCTTCGCCACTGACGCCACGTCGACCACCGTGACGACCACCGCTGGCTGATCGTTTCGGCACGGACGCTCCCCCGTCGGCGGGGCAGCGGAGGAACTCGTCGGATTGCAACAGGCAGCGGGTGGATCAGCCGCCCGAGATGTCCTGCACCTTCTGCTTGCCCGCGGTGACGAAGGGCATCATCTCGCGCAGCTCGGCACCGACCTTCTCGATCTGGTGCTCCTGGCCGGCCTTCTTCAGCCTCTGGTAGTTCGGCCGGCCCTCGGCGTTCTCCTTGACCCACTCGGCGGCGAACCGGCCGTCCTGGATCTCGTCCAGGATGGCCCGCATCTCGTCCTTGACCGCCTGGTTGATGACCCGGGGGCCGCGCGTCAGGTCGCCGTACTCCGCGGTGTCCGAGATCGAGTACCGCATTCCGGCGATCCCCTGCTCGTACATGAGGTCGACGATGAGCTTGAGCTCGTGGAGGCACTCGAAGTAGGCCGACTCGGGCTGGTACCCGGCACCCACCAGCGTCTCGTACCCGGCCTGCACCAGCGAGGTCAACCCGCCGCACAGCACCACCTGCTCGCCGAACAGGTCGGTCTCGGTCTCCTCGGCGAACGTGGTGTCGAGCACGCCGGCCCGGGTGCCGCCGATGCCGTGGGCGTACGACAGCGCGAGTGCGTGGGCCTTGCCGGTGGCGTCCTGGGACACGGCGATGAGCGACGGGACGCCGCCACCTTCGGTGTACGTGCGGCGCACCAGGTGACCCGGTCCCTTGGGGGCGACCATGGCCACGTCGACGTCGTCCGGCGGGGTGATGAGGCCGAAGCGGATGTTGAAGCCGTGGGCGAAGAAGAGGGCGTCCCCGGCCTGCAGATGGGGGGCGATCTCGGCCTCGTAGACCTTGGCCTGCTCGGTGTCGGGCAGGAGGACCATGACGAGGTCGGCCTCGGCGGCGGC
>CAZULR010000017.1:0-20494 GCA_964621235.1 uncultured Acidimicrobiaceae bacterium | reverse complement strand
CGAGGTGGTGGGAGGCGCCGCCGGGCACCTGCTCGGTCGCCACCACGAAGATCTCGTCGCGGGCCGTGTCGATGACCGGCGTCCCGGTGATGCCCACGGTCGGTGTGATGTCGCCGCAGAGTCCCGGCACCGTGCTCGGGTTGAACGCCGTCGCCACGTGGGTCTTCCAGAGGATTGCTCCGGTGTCGGCCGCCAGGCCGTAGACGGTGTCGTTCTCAGTGGCGGCGAACACTCGGTTGGCGTAGATCAGCGGCTGCCCGTACAGGCTCCCGTCGAGTGCGGAGGACGTCCAGGCCGCGGTCGGGTCGGTGAACGTCGCACCCGAGCCGTCGACCCCGGTCCGCAGGCCGTTCTGGTCGTAGGTGGTCCACGCCGAGGTCGGTGCGCCGTGCGCGCCTGCCGGAGCCTGGTGGCCGCCGGCACCGGCGGTCGATGCGGTGCAACCTGCGGCGACCACCACGGCTAGGGCGGCCAGGGGCAGCCGGAGTACGGTCTTGCGAAGGGTTCGTGACGTGGGGGACATTCCCCTATGCAACCACTGAACCGGGAGGTGGAGTGCACGCCCCCCGGGGAGTGCGGGTCAGATGCGCTCGATGATGGTGCCGGTGGCGAGGGCGCCGCCACAGCACATCGAGATGAGGGCCAGGTTCTTGTCCGACCGCTCGAGCTCGTGCAGGGCCGTCGTGATGAGGCGGGCGCCGGTGGAGCCCACGGGGTGGCCGAGGGCGATGGCCCCGCCGTTCACGTTGACCTTGTCCCAGTCGACCTCGTGGACCTTGCCCCAGGACATCACGACCGAGGCGAACGCCTCGTTGACCTCGAAGATGTCGATGTCGGCCATGGTCATGCCGGCCTTCTTCAGCACGTCGGCCGTGGCGGCGATGGGACCGTCGAGGTGGTAGTAGGGATCGGAGCCGACCAGGGTCTGGGCCACGATGCGCGCCCGGGGGCGCAGACCCGACTCGCCCGCCCGCTCCTGGGACATCCACAGGACCGCGGCGGCGCCGTCCGAGATCTGCGAGCTGTTGCCGGCGTGGTGCATTCCGTCGGGAAGGACCGGCTTGAGGTTGGCGAGGCCTTCCTTGGTCGTCTCCCGGGGACCCTGGTCCCGGCTGACGAGGGTGATCTCACCGGTCGGGCCGTCGGGGCCGACCACCGGGGCCTCGATCGGTGCGATCTCGCGGTCGAATCGGCCTTCGGCCACGGCCTGGGCCGCCTTGCGCTGTGACTCGAAGCCCAGCCAGTCGACGTCCTCGCGGGTGATCCCGTACTTCTGGGCGATGCGCTCGGCCGCGCCGAACTGGTCGGGCATGTCCCACGGGAACTCCTCGGGGCGGGACCTCCCCGGACCGTTGAAGGCGTTGGCCCCCAGGCCGACACGGCTCATGGCCTCGACTCCGCAGGCGATGCCGGAGTGGATGGCGTCGGCGCTGATGAGATTGGCGACGAAGTTGTTGGCCTGCTGGGCCGAGCCGCACTGGCAGTCGACCGTGGTGGCCGCCGTCTCGTAGGGCATGCCCTGGCTCAGCCAGGCGGTGCGGGTGACGTTGGAGGCCTGCTCGCCGGCCTGGGTCACGCACCCGCCGACGATCTGCTCCACCGCCCCGGGGTCGATGCCGGCCTTCTTCACCAGCTCGACCTGCACCTTGCCGAGCAGGTCGGCGGCGTGGAAGCCGGAGAGCCAACCGTTGCGCTTCCCGATCGGCGTGCGGACTGCTTCGACGATGACGGGCTGGGCCATGGTGAATCCCCTTTGCGAGCTCTGGTCGGTGATGCGACACCTGCGGCACGGGACGGGCCCCGTGACCGGCGCCCCAGTATAGAACCGGTTCTATGGCCCGCCCCCCGGCGGTCGTCCCACCGGCGGGCCGATCGGACGCGCCAGGCCCGCCGGTACAGTAGTTGCATACGCAACTACTAGGCGTCCCCACCTACGGAGGAGCACCCGTGCCCAAGCCCACCCTGCAGATCATCGTCGCCAGCACCCGGCCGGGCCGGGTCGGGCTGTCGGTCGCCCGCTGGTTCCAGCGGGTGGCGGAGGCCGCGGACACCTTCGACGTCGAGTTGGTGGACCTCGCCGAGGTGAACCTCCCGCTGTTCAACGAGCCGAACCACCCGATCGCCCAGGACTACCTTCACCCCCATACGATCGCCTGGGCCGAGACGATTGCCCGCGCCGATGCGTTCGCGATCGTGCACCCGGAGTACAACCACAGCTACAACGCCGCCATCAAGAACGCCCTCGACTACCTCCACGTCGAGTGGAACTACAAGCCCGTGGGGTTCGTCAGCTACGGCGGCGTGGCCTCCGGGGCGCGGGCCCAGGCCGCGCTCAAGCCCGTCGTGACGGCGCTCCGGATGACACCGACCGTCGAAGCGGTCCTGGTCCCGTTCGTCGCGCAGTTCGTCGACGACGAGGGACGCTTCGTCCCGAACGAGCAGCTCGAGCTCGGTGCGGCCGGGCTGTTGGCCGAGTTGGCCAAGCTCGAGTCCGCCCTCCGGCCCCTGCGTGCCGCGGTGCCCGCCTGACCGACGTGGGGGGGGAGCGGCTCCGGTGGGAGCTGCCTCGGGCGCCCGGCGTTAGGCAACGCGTAGGCTCCGACGCCGGTCGGCGGACGGATCCGAAGAGTGGACATGGCGCATTCGATCATCGTCGGCGGCAGCAACGGCATCGGCCGGTTCCTGGCCGAGTGGCACGCAGCCCGGGGCGACGATGTCGTCATCACCAGCCGCGACGCCGGCCGCGCCGCAGCGGCTGCCGCCGACATCGGTCCGAACGTGACCGGCATCGCCGTGGACCTGGCCGATCCCCATGGGATCGCCACCGCGGTGGAGCCCATCGGCGCCGTCGACTCACTGGTGGTCACGGTCATGGAGCAGGGCGCCAATACGCTGGCCGGCTTCGATATCGACCTCGCCGTCCGGTCGGTGACCACCAAGCTGGTCGGCTACCCGGAGCTCGTGCGGGCGCTCCTGCCCCGGATGTCGACCGGTGTGTCCGTGGTGCTGTTCGGCGGGCTCGCCAAGGACCGCCACTACCCGGGCTCGACGATGGTCACCACGTTCAACGGCGGCGTCAGCGCCCTGGTCACGACGCTGGCCAACGAGCTCGCGCCACGGCGGGTCGATGCGCTCCACCCCGGCGTCGTCGGGGACAGCCCGCGGTGGCGGGACGTCCCCCACCACTCCCATGCCGATCGGGCGCCTGGTCACCATGGAGGAGATTGCCGACGCCACCGACTTCCTCCTGTCGAACACCGGCGTCAACGCCCAGAACCTCTGCAGCGACAGGGGCCCGCTCGCCTCGTGAGCCGGCGGCACGGCGGCACACCGGACGTCCTGCGCTACCCTTCCCCCACCGGCCGGTCCGTGTTCCCGGCGGGTCCGGCGTCGTCGGTCAGGGGAGGGAACGCTTGAGGTCCCACAAGTTGGCCGCACTGGTCGCGGTGGCGGCGACGGCACTGGCCGCAGGCTGTTCCTCGTCGTCGGCCTCCACGACCACCACGTCCACTCCCCCTCCCTATGCCCACGAGGGTCCCGACGCCGTGGGCGTCACCACCCTCGACCTCGGCTCGGCCGGGCCGGTGCTGGGCGAGCGCCTGGCCACCGTCTTCTACCCCGCCGATGCGTCCAAGCTGTCCGGGCACGCCCAGTTCTCCTACACCGAGGCGTCCACGCTGCCCGCCGCCCTCCAGGGGATCCTGCCCGCCCGGTACAACACGACCGAGACGGTCGACGCCTACGTCGGTCCCCCGGCCTCCACCAAGGGGCCGTTCCCCGTCGTCCTGTTCAGTCACGGATACGGCGGCGAGCGGCTCTACTACTCCCACCTGCTGGCCGGCATCGCCTCGTGGGGCTACGTGGTGGTCAGCGCCGACTACCTGGAGCGCGGCCTGGCGGCCCAGGCGCTCAAGCTGACGGCCACGCCGACGGCCGCGCAGGACTCCGCCGTGATGGACTCGTCGCTGACGGCGGTCGAGCACGCCTCCTCCGACCCGTCGTCGCCGTTGTCCGGGGTGGCCGACCAAAAGCAGGTGGCGGCCGTCGGCCATTCGGCCGGGGGAGGCACGGCCTTCAACGCACTGGCGGCACCGGCGGTCCGGACGGCCGTCGGCTGGGCGCCGGTCGGACCGACGGGAACCCCGTCCGCCAAGCCGGTCATGCTCATCGGCGCGGCGGGCGACACCGTGGTGCCACCCGCCAAGGTTCGGGCGACCTACGCGTCCTTCCGCGGCCCGAAGGCGCTCGTCGAGATCTCGGGCGAGGGCCACAACACGTACACGGACATCTGCACCGGCATCCGGTCGGGCGGCGGCCTGATCAGCTACGCCATCAGCGCCGGCTTCGTGTCCTCCAGCCTCGCGAAGCTGGGGATCAACGGCTGCCAGGCGAACGACCTCGCACCCGGACGGTTCTGGCCGATCGTCCAGTACTACACGGTGATCCAGTTGAAGAACCAGCTCGGCGGCGACGCGTCCGCCACCATCCCGTCTCCCACCCCGGGCCAGTTCCCGGGATTCACGGTCACGGTGACCCAGTCGGGATGAGGGGACGCAGATGAAGCGGCCGGCCAAGCCCGGCTCCGACACCGTCGACCTCACCGTCGTCGCCGTGCCCGGTTACTTCGCGGCCATGGGGGTCGAGTACTGGCTGCAGCGCCGTCGTCACGCCCGTGGTGGGCCGGCGGTGGCGGGTGACTACGAGGTCCGGGACACCCTCGCCAGCCTGGCCATGGGACAGCTCAGCCTGCTGGCACCGTTCGTCGCTCCCCGCCTGCTCCGCCCCGTGACCCGGGGCCGGGGGCGCTTCGCCAAGTTGCTCGTCGGGGCGGCCGTCGGGGCGGCGGTGGCCACGACCGTGGCCGACGTCCTGGCCCGTCGGGCGGAGCGTCGGGTCGGCACGCCCGCAGACGGGGACACGGCTGCCGACGGCCAGGGGACGGCGCCGTCCACGGCGCGGAAGATCGCCTCGGTCGGCGGCGTGGCGGCCATCGCCGCCGGCGGTGTCGCCGTCTCCACTGCCTGGGCCTCGGCCACCACGCCCGAGCGGCTGTGGGAGCGCCGGCTGGTCCGTTCGCTCGGGCCGGGGCCGGCCGCCCTGGCCGCGGCCGTGGTGGGCTGGGACTTCCTCTACTACTGGAACCACCGGTTCATGCACACCAGCCGATACATGTGGGCGGTCCACGAGGTGCATCACTCGAGCGAGCGCTACAACCTCTCGACCGCCCTCCGCCAGCCGGTGGCCGACGCCCTGGGCACGTCGATCCCCTACGGGCTGCTATGCCTCGTCGGGATCCCCCCCTCGGCCGTGGCCACCGCCCGGGGCATCAACCTCATCTATCAATTCTGGATCCACACCGAGGCCATCGACCGGATCGGGAGCGCCGAGGCGACGCTCAATTCGCCGTCCCACCACCGGGTCCACCACGGCTCGCAGCGGAAGTACCTCGACCGGAACCACGGCGGCATCCTCATCGTCTGGGACAAGCTGTTCGGCACCTTCGAGCCCGAGGACGAGCGGGTCGTCTACGGGCTGACCACGAACATCGAGACGTTCAACCCGGCGAGGATCGCCAGCCACGAGTACGTGGACATCGCCCGGGACATCGCCTCGTCGAACGGCTGGGTCGAGCGGCTGTCGTGTGTCCTCCGGGGCCCCGGCTGGGCCAGGAGCAACCTGCACCCCGTCACCGCCTGACCAGGATCGGCCGGATCTGCCACACTTGGGGACACCGCCGACGGGAGGGGGACCATGACCGGCACCGGTACCGGGGACGACCCGTGGGAGCTGACCACACCACCGGGAAGTTCCCACTACACGATGCACCGCGACGAAAGCACCGATCCCCCGCTGCTCGTCTGCCAGGTGGGTTCCACCCGGCTGACCTACCGGCTCCGGGCCATCGAGGACCTGCATGCCTGGCTCGTGGAGCAGGGCGACTGGGTCCCGCTGGGTGCCACCGATGAGAAGAAGACCCCGGCCGAGGGCACCGTCGAGGCCTGGGGACGGTCGGCGGACAATCCGATCGGCGGTTGGTATGGGATGCGAAACGGCTACCGTGGCCGGTTCGGCATGTACCTCCCACCGCTGCTCGAGGCGCTCGGCCTGGCCGAGGTGACCCATGACGCCCGCAACAACTCGATGCGGGCCGTCGCCGGCTGAGCCGGACCTCCCGGCGCGGACCGTGATTCCTCCCGGCGTCGACGGGTAGGGGAGTTTCACGTCCTTTTTGCACGCGCTTGGCGTACCGTGGACGTCGTGGACCGAAGGGAGTCTCCATGATCCGGAACCGTCTGCTCCTCGCCATCGACCAATTCGAGCCGGGTGACGCCGCAATCGACTTCACGATCGGACACGCCTCCCGGTGCGGGTCCGACGTGGTCGTCCTCCACGTGCGCGAGCTGTCGCCGAATCTGCGTGTTCCTCCGCTCGAATCCGCCGCGGCGGCCCGCGACCTGGTCGAGCTGACCGTGCTGCGGATGCGCGACGCCGGGGTCACCGCCTCCGGACTGGTCTTCTCGGCCCGCGCGGACACCGTGGGCCAGCGGATCGTCGAGGCCTCCGTCGACGAGCGGTGCACCGGGATCGTGCTCGGTTCGCGTCGACTCCGGGGCATCCGCAGGTTGACGGGCTCCCGCGTGCGCGAGCGCGTCGTGCGCACCTCGCACCTGCCGGTGATCGTGGCGCCACCCGGGCTCCGGTGCAGCGGCCGTGAGCTGACCTCGTTGCTGAGCGTCAGCCCCACCGGTTCCTGACCAATGGATTCCTGGCCCACGGGGTCCTGACCAACGGGTACCTGCGGCAGGTTCCGGCATCGGCCCCCGGCCCGCGGCGTCAGGTTCGTGCTGGAGGCCGGTTCCTCGGTGCGCGTTGGCACGCCGGGCAGAGGTGGGTGCCGCGGCCGCCGACCGTCGTCTTGACGATCGCCGTGCCGCACCGCCGACATGGCTGTCCCGTTCGCCCGTAGACGGCCGCCACGTCGAGGTACCCACCGCGATCGCCGCGGGCGTCGACGTAGTCACGCATCGTCGAGCCACCTCGGACCACCCCCTCGGTGAGGACGGCCACGATCCCGGCGTGCAGCGCCGTGACGCCCGGTCGCCGCAGCGTCCCCGCGCGGCGCTCGGGGTGCAGGGCGGCGTGCCACAGGGCCTCGTCGGCGTAGATATTGCCGACACCGGCCACGATTCCCTGGTCGAGCAGGGCCGTCTTGAGCCGCAGCCCTGGATGGCGGCGCAGGGCGAGCGACAGCGACGCGGCGTCGAACGCCTCCCCCAGCGGTTCGGGACCCATGCGGGCGAGCAGTGGGTCGGCACCGACGTCCGACGACGCCACCACCACCATCCGACCGAACTTGCGGTGGTCGTTGAAGACCAGCCGGGACCCGTCGTCGAGATCGAGGACGACCCGGGTGGCCGAGGAGTCCCCCGACAGCACTCCGCCGGCGTCCGTCGGATCGAGTACGAGCTGCCCGGTCATCCGAAGGTGCACGAGCACGGTGACGCCACCCTCGAGGTCGAGTCCGAGCACCTTGCCCCGTCGCCAGGCGCCGGTGACCGGCCGTCCCAGGATCACGGTCGGCTCCACGCCCCGACCGGTCAGACTCTTGGCCCAGGTCGACCGGAGACCCACGATCGAACGCCCGGGCAGGAGCGCGTCGAGTTGGCGCCGGATCGTCTCGACCTCGGGGAGTTCGGGCACGGCCCCTCCCTATGCCGGACCGGGCGCGGGTGCGCCTCGGGGCCTCAGGAGTGGGCGGTCAGGAACGGGACGACCCGATCCTTCGGACGGCCGATGATGGCGGCACCGTCGGTAATGAGCACCGGGCGCTGGATCATCTCCGGATGCGCGGCCAGGACCTCGGCCACCTGTTCGGGTGTCTCGACATCGGCGTCCGACAGGCCGAGCTTCGTGAAGTTGGCGTCCCGTCGGACCAGGGCGGTGGGCTCGTCCTCGAGGATGGCGACCAGGTCGCGCAGTTCCTCGACCGTGGGGCGCTCGGCCTTCAGCTTGTAGCGACGGATGTCCACACCGATGCCCAGTTCGTCGGCGGCATCCGTGGCCGCCCGGGAGCTCGAGCAGTTGGGGTCGTGGTAGATCGTGATGTCAGCCATGTCGGCGAAGCTACCGCCTCCGCCGATCTCGCCGGACCGGGCTCCGTCGTCCACCACCGACAATAGGGGTGTCGCGCAGCTGATCCTGCCCACCGGAGCCGTCCCGGGTCCGGGCACCACTCGACGCCGAGGGGTCCTCGCGTGAAGCGAGTAGCGTTGTCGTGAAGCACGGGCGTCCGGCGTCCAGGAGCGGAGCGGGTCCGGCTCCAGCAGGTCCGGCGTCACGTTCTGTGCGCGGGCGGCGTCGAGTCCGACGCCGGCCAGTTGGGTGGTGCCATGAACATGATCCCCGCAGCCGGTCCCCTCGGAACGCTGGACGGTCGGCACACCCCCCGCCGGTCTGCGGCCCACCGGTGCCCCGCCACCCGCGTGTTCGGCCCGGGCTGGTTCCGCCCTTCGGCACCGGTCGCGCCGGCCCACCCTCAGGCGCGATGATGACCCGGATTCTGGCGATGGACGATGTCGTCGGGCTCCAGCGGTCCCTCACGACCACCGTGTCCAAGGGCCAGAGCGTGCCCGGTATCGCCACGGTGCTCAATGCCACCATCGGCGGCACGGTGGTCATCGACGACTGCGACGGCGTGCGCCTCGCCCAGGCAGGTGGTGACGGAGGAGAGGATCTCGTCCTCCCCGACTGGCGGCAGATCAACTCGACCGAGCACGCACGCGCCGTCCGACTCGGCGAGTGGGTGCTCGTCGTCGCCCGGCCCGAGGGGCCCTGTCTCGCGGTCATCGGACTGCTCGATCCCGACGGCCTGGGGGACGACGGCGACTTCCTCGCACTCGAGCAGGGCACGATGGTGTTGGCGACCGAGATGTTCCGCCTGCGGAGCGTCGCATCGAACGAACTCCGGGTGTGGGGTGACCTCGCGTCCGACCTGCTCGAGAATCCGGACATCGAGCGTTCCCGCTCCCACGCCGGGGGACTCGGCTACATGCTCGACCGACCGCACCGTGCGCTGGTGGTCGAGCCCGAGCCCCCGGGGCCACTCCCGTCATTGGAACAGCTGCGCCGGGCGTTCCGCGCCGTCGGGCTGGACGGCCGACTGTCCACGTCCCGCGCCGACAGCGTGGTGTGCTTCGTCGCCGTGGATGTCGACTGGTCGAAGCTGGGTGCCCAGCTGGCGGACCAGGTCGACGGACGGGTCCGCATCGGGGTCGGCGACCGCCACGACGCCGCCCAGCTGGGCCAGTCCGTGGCGGAGGCGGAGCTCGCCCTCCGGCTCTCCACGGTTCCGATCGCACGCTTCGACGGCCTGGGTATCGCCAGGTTCCTGTCGACCGATGCGGACCAGGTCCGGCTGCTCTCCTTCGTCGATGAGTGGCTCGGGTCACTGGTGGCGTACGACGAGGAGCACCGTTCGGATCTCGTGCACACGCTCGGCGAGTCCCTGCGAGACCAGCAATCCCTCCGGGCCACTTCCGGTCGGCTCCACATCCACCCGAGCACGCTGAAGTACCGACTCCACCGGATCCAGGAATTGACCGGCCGGGACCTCCACGACGCCGATGACCGGTTCAACCTCGATCTGGCCTGCCGCATAAGGGTCAGCCTCGTGGCCCAGGGCGCACCGAACGTCCGTACCGCACCCGACGGCGGGTCCGCTGCGGGCCTCAGCGCGCCGCCGGTGGCTCGGACGGGGGTGGCGTTCACACCCGCGGTATCGGCGGTCGAGGTGGCGGTCCTGGACCGCGACGGTGTGGTCACATCGGTGAACCGGGCCTGGCGTGAGTTCTCCGCGGCCAACGGCGGTGACCCCGAGCGGACGGGAGTGGGGATGTCGTACGTGGCGACGTGTGCCGCGGCCCACGGCGATCCCTGGGCCGACCTGGTCGGGTCGGTGCTCCACCTGGCCGTCGACGGTGACCTCCCGGCCCCGGCGCTCCTCACCGTCCCCTGTCACAGCCCGGACACCTCCCGATGGTTCGAGGTGTCCGTGGCGTCGCGCTACGGCGACAACGGCCGATGCTGCGGCGCCACCGTCACGCTGGTGCAGACCCTCATGCACTGACGTGCTCCGGAACCACGTGTTGCTCCGCCGAATTGGACAGATCGCGACGGGCTAATTGGGCCGTTCGGCCCGTGCCCGGGCGCGCGGCCCGTCCGTACTCTGGATTCATGGCGGAAATGATCACGACCACGTGCGACGAAGCCACCGACAGGCCGAGGCGTCTCCCGGTGGGAGGACCCATGATCCGGCCGGCGCACTACCACGAGCACGCCACGACCCCGCTTCTGCACCAGGTATCCGCGAGCAGCGGCTTCCACGCGAAGCTGCGCATCACGCTCGAGGAGGGCGAGGAGGCGGTGGACCGACTGCTCCGGTCCTACGACCCGTCGATGGCTGACCATCACCGGGCGGTCGCCGATCTCGCCGTCAGCATCGCCAACCGCCTCGGACTTCCCCAGCACGAGGCCCGGGGAATCGGTCTGGCGGCGTCCCTCCACGACATCGGCATCATCGGCGACCCGGGCATGATCGATCCCGACGACCGGACGACCCCCTACGATCCGACCTCGGCGCACGCCCGCACCGGCGCCACCATCGTCGACGACATCCGGTTCCCCTGGCCGATCCAGGCCATGATCCTCCAGCACCACGAGCACCTGGACGGGACCGGTCAGCCCTACGGTCTGGACGGTGACGCCATCCTTCCGAGCTCACGCGTGATCACCGTCGCCGACACCGTGGTGACGAGATCGACGGAGGTCCGGTCACTCGACATGGCCCTCGCCGAGTTGGCCGAGGGCCGGGGGACGCGCTTCGATGCCGACGTGGTGGACGCCTGCCTCGACCTCTTCCCCACCGTGGCGCTGGGGGCAGCGCGCTCCGTCACCCAGGGATCGTGAGGTCCGGCGCCCCGTCCATCCCCCGGCACCGCGCCGCGTGGGTGGGCGTCGGGGCGATCGTCGTCCTCATCGGGGGGTTTGCCGGCGTCCTCGGCGCGCAGAGCCTGGCGACACGCGACGCGCAGAACTCCACCGCCGTGCAGACGGCGACCGCGGTCAGCGTCGCCTCGACTCTCCGACTGGCGCTCCAGCACGAGCAGGACCTCGCCACCGGTGCAGCCAGCTTCGTCGCCGGCACCCCGCAGTCGTCCGCCGCGGCCTTCAGCGACTGGGTTGCCTCCGAACAGGCGTTCGAGCAATTCCCGGAGCTGGATTCGATCGCAGCCATCGCCCTCGTGCCGGCCGCGCAGCTCAACGGGTTCATACAACGCGAGTCCCTCGATCCGGCCGGATCGACGGGACCGGACGGGCTCCTGGTCGTGGATCCGTCCGGCACGCGCCCGTACTATTGCCTCGAGACCGGTTCAGTCACGCGGCGGGGCTCCGCCGTGAGCCCCGCCGGCATCGACTACTGCGACTCGCCCATCGGGCCGGAGCTCCTCGCGGCACGCGACTCGGGCCAGAACACCTACCTCCCGTTCATGTCGGGCACCCATCTCAGCCTGGCCGTGGGATCGGCCATCTACCAGGGAGGCGTGCACCCATCGACCGTGGCCGCACGGCGGGCGGAGTTCATCGGGTGGACCGGCTCCCGGATCGAGCCGCGGGTCCTGATGGACGCCGCTCTCTCCGGGCATCCGCACACGGCCCTGACCTTCCGCTTCGGCTCCGGTCCGTCGGCAGTGGCGTTCTCCGCCGGCAACGCCCCTGCCGGAGCGGCCTCGACGACCATCGACCTCCACAACGGGTGGACGGTGGCGACGAGGTCCAGGGCGACCTCCAGTGCCATCGCGGCGAACCAGGACGCTCGCACCTTCCTCTTGAGCGCCCTGGCGGTCAGCCTGCTGCTCTCCTTGCTCATCGTCGCCCTGGGCACCGGTCGGGCACGGGCCAACGCACTGGTGCGCAAGCGGACGGAGGAGTTGACACACCTCGCGTTCCATGACCCCCTCACCGGTCTGCCGAACCGGGCCCTGATCCTCGACCGCCTCGAACAGATGATGCTGCGTTCCCGACGTCAGTCCATCGAGGTAGGCGCCCTCTACCTCGACCTGGACGATTTCAAAGACATCAACGACACCCTGGGCCATGCCGCCGGTGACCAGCTCCTCGTGCTCGTCGCCGAGCGTCTCTCCCGGGCCCTCCGCGAGGGCGACACCGTGGGACGGCTGGGTGGCGACGAGTTCGTCGTGCTCATCGACGACCGGTCGCTCACCCGGGGACCGGAGCTTGCCGCGCAGCGCATCCTGGAGGCCATGTCTCCCACCTTCATGCTCGAGGCGACGGAAGTTCCGGTGGTGGTGACGGTCAGCATCGGGATCGCCGAGGGACTGAGGGACCACCCGGAGGATCTCCTGCACGATGCGGACGTGGCCCTCAACCAGGCCAAGGCGTCCGGCAAGCGGCGGGCGGTGGTCTTCGCCACACCGATGCAGGACGCGGTGGACGCGCGTCACGGCCTCGAGGTCGATCTGCGTGACGCACTCCTCCTGCATCAGTTCTTCCTCCTCTACCAACCGATCGTCGACCTCGAGACGGGAGCGATCACCGGTGCCGAGGCCCTTCTCCGCTGGCACCATCCACTGCGGGGTGTGGTCGAGCCGAACGAGTTCATCCCGACCCTCGAGTCCACCGACCTCATCCTGCCGGTCGGGCAGTGGGTCCTGGACGAGGCCTGCCGACAGGGGAAGGCGTGGCAGTCCGCGGGACACCCCTTGTCCATCTCGGTCAACGTCTCGGCGAACCAACTCGACGAGGGCACGCTCGGCGGCGAGGTCCGCCAGGCACTCTTGGCGAGCGGCTTCACGCCCGATCTCCTGGTCTTGGAGCTGACCGAGACGATCCTGATGGACGACGTACCCACGGCCGTGGAGCAGCTCGGGCGCCTGAAGGCCACCGGCGTACGGATCTCGATCGACGACTTCGGCACCGGCTACTCGTCGTTCGCCTACCTGCGGAGATTCCCCATCGACATCCTGAAGATCGACAAGGCGTTCGTCGACGCCATCGCCGACACCTGGGAGTCGGCGGCCATCGTCCACACCCTGGTCCAGCTGGGAAAGGTACTCGGCCTCGAGATGATCGCCGAGGGGATCGAGACCGATGACCAGTGGATGCGTCTGCGCGGCGAAGGCGTGGAGAAGGGCCAAGGCTTCAAGTTCGCGCGCCCTCTAAACGCGGCGTCCGTCGACCTGCTCCTGGCGGGCCTCGTGCACGGTCCGGTCGCTCCGGCATGATGGATCGGTTCGCACTCGAGGATCCGTCGAAGCTACGGCGCGTGCTCGAAGCCACCCGGCTCGTCGACGGGAACTTCGTCCTCCGGGACCTGCTCCGGCACATCATCGCCGAGGCGTGCTCGATGACCGACGCCGACTACGGTGCGCTCGGGGTGCTCAATGCGACCGGAGACGGTCTTTCCGAGTTCATCACCGTCGGCCTCACCTTCGAGGAGGAGGAGCGGATCGGGCCCCGCCCGGAGGGCGACGGTCTGCTCGGCCTGCTCATCGACCACCCGGAGCCGTTGATGGTGAGCCGGCTCGACCGGCACCCCGCGAGTTCGGGCTTCCCTCCCGGCCACCCACCGATGACGTCGCTCCTGGGTGTGCCGCTCCAGGTGGCGGGCGAGGTCTACGGCAATCTCTACCTGGCCGACAAACGCGGCGGTGAGCCCTTCACCACCGACGATCAGGTCCTGCTCGAGGCACTGGCCCTGGCGGCGGGCGTCGGCATCGAAAACGCCCGTCTCCACGAAGCTCTCCGCATGGTCACCGAGCTGCAGGGCGCCTCGCGACGCGACCACCTGACCGGTCTGCCGAATCGCCGGGCGTGGGACGAGCGCCTTGACGAGGAGATCGAGCGCTGTCGCCGCGCGGGCACGCTAGTGACCGTGGCGCTCCTGGACCTCGACGGGTTCAAGGCCATCAACGACAGCCGGGGGCACAGTGGCGGGGACCTCGTCCTCCGCCAGTTCGCCGAGTCCTGGAAACGGGTCCTTCGATCCGGCAGCGACTTCGTGGCGCGACTGGGCGGCGACGAGTTCGGCCTGCTGGCACCCGACCTGCCCTCCGCGGGGGTCCGGAGCCTGGCTGATCGGCACGCCTCCGCCGAGCCCTTCGGGATCAGGTACTCGCTGGGGACGGCGACGTGGGACGGCATCGAGACCGCCGGACAGCTCGTGCATCGTGCGGACATCTCCATGTACCGGACGAAGGCCCTGGCCCACGGTCCCCCTCCGGCCCCGCACCGTCCGATGTCGCCGACGGGCCGGACGGTGATCACTCCTGTCAGAGCGCGCACAGGTCCTCCGGGGGCCGCCCCGAGACTTTCGTGGCGCTCGCCTCCGGTCGGCACCGGTGGCTGCGCGCGTCGAGCGGAGTGACCCCACCGGGCGGGTGAGGCTCAACGGAGACCCATCCGAATCCGGGCGCGCCCCGGCCCACGGTCTCGACCCCCACCCTGACACCGACGAGGAGCCCGAGCGGGACGCCCGATCGGGCGCTTGACCTCCAGGACAGGTCGGCGGTACCGGGGCGGTCCGACGCCACGTCGCGGAACCGTCTGATGCCGTGGCCACGTAGCCGCCGGTCCCCGCGGCACTGGGACGATGCCCGCCTCGGCCGGCGGGACACGGCCGCCGGACCCGTACCTCCGAAGACAGCTACTGTTCGCCTCACGGTGTCGACCCGAGGTACTCGCATGAAGTTGATCGTCGCAGTCATCAAGCCGTTCAAGCTCGCAGACGTGAAGGCGCGCCTGGAGGAGCACGGTGTCCACGGGATGACCGTCACCGAGGCACAGGGGTTCGGGCGACAGCGTGGCCACAGCGAGGTCTACCGGGGCGCCGAGTACCAGGTGGACTTCGTCCCGAAAGTGCGCATCGAGCTGGCCGTGCCCGACGACCAGGTCGAGACCGTCGTCGAAGCTCTCGTCGACGTGGCGCGCACCGGATCGATCGGCGACGGCAAGGTCTGGGTCCAGCCGATGGGCGAGCTGATCCGGGTCCGCACCGGCGAGCGCGGGACCGACGCCCTGTAGTCCCTTCGAGGAGCGCCTTCGGAACGCCCCCTCCGCCGGGTGCGGTCGTCCACAACATCGATTCCCGGGGTGCTCGTCTCCGCCACGCTCGACTCCCCGTGGCCCCGCCCCCACCGGGTCGGGACCGGAGGTAACCCGTTTGCGCCCGTCCGTCTACGCCCCGAGCCATTCGATGAGCTGGGCGTACCGCTCCAGGTGCCTGTCACCGACGAAATTGTCGAGCACGTGCCGTCGGGCCCTCGCCCCCAGTTCAGCGATCTCCTCCGGCTGTCCGAGCATTTCGGCCAGCGTCTTGCCGAACGTGCCGAGATCCGCGGGATCGTCGAGCAGGATGCCCGTCCCGGGCTGGACCTGGTCGATGATCCCCCCGACGCGGGACGCCAGGACCGCCCGGCCCTTCCACATGCCTTCGGCAACGGTGAGGCCGAATCCCTCCATCAGACTCTTCTGCACGACCACGGAGGCGTGGCGCTGGAGCGCGTTCACCATGGCCGCGTTCTCGTCCACGTCGTCCATGGGCAGCGAGACCAGGTGGACCAGGTGCCGGGATGCGGCGGGAAGCGCCTCCCAGGCGACCAGGCACTCGTTGAACACCGCGAGGCCCTCGGGATCATCGGAGACCGACTCCATCTGGGGTCCGACGAGCGCCAGGTGGGCGCGCACCCGGCCCGGTACGGCCTGGACGAATCCCTCCATCACCCCCGCCATGTCCTTCAAATGGTCCCACCGGGAGACCTGGACGACGAGCGGATCACCGGGCTCCAGCGGGCGGCCGTCCTGGACGACGGTCGCGTGGCGTTCGATCCGACCGGGGTTGCCGTCGTTGCGGACGAAGGTGACCGGTGGGGCCGCGCCGTCCGACCCGATGAGGCCGATCTTCCGGAGTGCGTGGATCACATCGGCGTCCGCCATGTCCTGGTTCTTCGGCGAGAACGGGTCGATCGACGGGGGGATGACGTGGACAAGCGAACCGTCGATCCACTCCGGAACGTACTGGCGACGCGAGAAGATGAACGCCTCGCACGCCTGCAGGTGGGGCCGTAGGAACGACCACGCCTCGTCCGTCCTCTGGTTCGTGCTGTCGCGCCCCACATGGCACCGCCACACGACGCGGGCACCGGACTCGGCGAGCAGAGCGGCCATCCCGGCGGTCTGGGGGTCGTGCAGGAGCACGACGTCTCCCGGGCGGACGAGCTCCCGCGCCCGCTCGGCGTTCGCCGTCGTCACCCTGGCGTAGTGCTCGGCCTCGTCCGTGGCGAGCTCACCCCCGTCACCGACGGCCCCGTGCAGACGATTGTGGATCCGCTTGGTGATGGCAAAGAACGCTGCATCGCCGGAGATGACGTGCCAGCGGATGTCGATCCCGGCGTCACGGATGTACCCGACCAGGACCTCGAGCATCTCGGCGACCCCACCTCCCGCGGCGGTCGAGTTGAAGTTCCATACCGTCCGGCCGTCCAGGCGCTCACTCGACCCCGCGGCGGCATGCCGGAACTCCACATACCGATCCGCGCCGATCAGTGGTTCGAAGCGCGACAGGGAGCGGGTCGGAACGTCCACCTCGTGCACGGAGTAGTCATATTCGCTCTGCGCGGCCGAGGGCACGCGGGACATCCTTCCAGAGCGCGACGCGCCTTGTGGGGAACCCATGTGGATGCCACCCGACCCCCGTGCCCCGTAAGAGGTCCCTTCCCTCGCCGACCTCTGGCGCTGAGGTGCCCACCGGGTCGCGTGCGTCTCGCCGGACCGGACCCGACGAGCTGGGCCGCCGTCGTCACTCCCGTCAGCCTGTCAGCGGTCCGATCTCCCAGGTGTACGTCCCGAGGTCGAGTCGACAAACCCCGGTGGTGAGTCCGTTGTCGATCGCCCAGCGGTGCACCCAGAACGGGTAGGACGCGGTGTTCGGGAAGAGGAGCGCCCATCCCGGAGGCTCGTCACCGCTGTACCCGTTCAGCGTCGGGAGGTCCAGGCGCTGGGAGATCAGCATGGCTTCGGTCTGGAACGCATAGAACGGCCGATGGTTGGGAACGGTGTCCACGACATAGAAGCTGGTGCATCCCGCCGGGGGCCGGGGCACTCGATCGAGCGCCGTGACCTCGGCCCTCCGGTGCAGCGTGCTGGCCCCGGTCGAGTGCGCCTGTTCGACGACGATGAGGCCGAGGAGCAGCAGGCCGAGCAAGCCCAACGGGAGGGACCCCCGGAGCCGACGCCACCGTCGGAGCGCCTCGGTGACCAGGCCGACCAGGGCGGCGGACGCCACGAGGTCGCCCATGGCCTGGATTCGGTCGATGGCCCGGATGGCCGTGGCTCCGGGGAGGTGCCAGACGAGCACCCAGGCCGAGCCGGCCGAGGTGTCGATGGGCAGCACGGTCACCAGGACGAGGGTGGCGCACAGTCCGAGGGTCGTCCGCACCGCCGGAGTCCTGGGCACCCGTCGGGTGAGGACGGTGACGGCCAGAGCACCACCTCCGAGGACGACGGTGAGCCACAGGAGCGGCGTGATGGCGAACGTTGTCTCGGGGGAGGGATGGGTGGGCGCGACGTGCGAGAGCAGGTGCCCCCAGACGAGGTTGCCGGACCCTACGGAGAAGACGCCGCGCCACGAAGGTGCGTAGTGCAGCGCGTCGCCGTAGCTCCGGGTCCCGAGCGCCCGGACGACGGGGACGTACGTGGTCACGAACGGGATGCATCCGACGGCGAAGCCGATCGTGGCACCCGCCATGGTCCGCCAGCCGGTCCTCACGGCGGTAGCCACCTCGCCGGGCGCCCTGCGGGGAGACGCGAGGAGCGCGAGGACCGCGACCAGGAGGCCGCCGAGGAGGCTGAACCAGGCGACGTAGTAGGTGGTGAACAGGAGGAGGGCGACGAGCACACCGGCGAGGCAACCGAGCACGACCGACGACGTCCTCCGCACCGTGCGTCGCCGCCACGAAACGAAGCCGAGCAGGGCCACGGGCGGCACCAGGTAGATGCCGAAGAGCTGCGGCGAGCTCGCGTGGCCCGCCAGGTTTCCTGCGAAGGTGAACACGAGGGCACCGACCACGGCGACGACGGTGGGCGCGCGGAACGCCAGACGGACGAGGACGACGAACGTGACGAATCCCACCAGGCTCATCACCACGATGGTGAGTTGGAAGGCCAGGAACGGGTCGGCACCCATCAGCCGGAATGGGGCATAGAACACCTGCCACAGGAAGAACGTGTCGGTGTACCCGAGGAGGCCCTTGACCGGATAAAAGAACGGCGGACTCCGCCAGGGCTGCGACCCCCGGAGCACCTGGTACCACTGTTCGTTCAGGTAGATGATCAGTCGGGCGTCCCCGACGTTCCCCATGATCCGGTCGAAGTTGCTCGACCACTGGGCGGAAAAGAAGACAAGCGCTCCGATGAGCCAGGTTCCGCCCACGACGAGTACGTCAATGATTCCGGACCCGTGGGCCCCGAAGCGGAGCCGGCGGGAGTGGGGTGCGTCATCCCCGTCGAGCGGACGTCGACGAGGACCGGATTCTGCGGTGGGTCCGACCGCCTTCGTGGAGGTCGTGGCTGTCATCGGAAGCCCTCAGGATCCACCGCCGCAAGGCTATCGGAGCGGGAGCAGACGGCCGGGCCCCGGCGGCTGCCGGATGAGACCGACCGACGTCGCCCACCGGCGACGCGGGGTCGGGCGACGTCATGGCGCATAGTTATGGTGAAGCGTGCCGGTCAGCTACCCGAGCAGTCCCAGGGCGATGACCACCCGCTGGATCTGGTTGGTGCCCTCGTAGATCTGGTTGTTTCCCAAACACACCCTGACCTCCCTGGTCAGAGAGCTACGTGGGCTTGGAATGGTTGGCCGGTGGCCAGGAACAAACAAGGATTCTCACCCGCAACTCATTTCCTGTCTTTGATCGCGCCACTGGAAGCAGTCCCTACGGTCTGCACCTCTTCACTACGAAACAGTATCTTCCACTCCGCAGGGTGACCGTGATGTCCTAGTCGGTGTACCTGCGGTGGAGGAACGCTGTGACCCAGGCCATCGTGATCGCCGGCGAACAGTCGACGGCCTGGGGCGCAGCTCGAAGCTCCAGCCGATGACGACCGGGCAAACAGTGCGGGACCGCAGAGATGATGCTGGAGAGCGCTGAAGTAGGGTTCACCATGGTCCGCCTACGGCACGGCGACCTCGAGCGAGTTCTCACCGTGGTGCGCGGCGTCGCAACGGCTCGAGATCCCGACGAATTCGCCCGGGCGTCGGTCGAACAATTGTCCGAAGTGATTCCCTCCGATGTCATCACCATGAACGAAGTCGACCCTTCGGCCGGACGCACGGTGTTCACGATGCAACCGGAGACGTTTCCGATCCCGCCCGGCAGTCAACGACGCCTCGCCGACATGGCGGACCAGCATCCCCTGATCCACCACACTGCGTCGACCGGCGATGGCTCCGCCCGGAGGATAAGCGACTTCTGGACGCAGGAGGAGTTCCACGCCAGCCCGATTTATCGGCTGCTCTACCAGCCGATGGGCATCGAATTCCAGATGGCGGTGGCCCTGCCGGCCTCCCGACCGATTCACGTGGGCATCGTGTTGAGCCGCCACGACTCCGATTTTTCGGAGCGCGACCGGGACGTGCTGAACGTGCTGCGCCCCCATCTCGTGCAGGCGTGGTTCAGTGCAAGGGACCAGGCGCACCTCAGGATGCTCGTCAATGCGGCTACTGACGCCACCGTGGACCGCGGCGTGGGGCTGATCGTGCTGTCAGACCCGCCGCACGAGCTGACGCCGGGAGCACTGGTGTCGCTCTACCGGTACTTCGGGCGCCCCAGCCGGACTAGCCCTTTCCCCGCACGCGTTGAGCGTTGGCTGAACCTTCAGGCAGCGCGACTCGAGGGGGACGCCTCGCCGGAGCTGCCGAAACCGCTGCGAGCGGAGACCGAGGCCGGGCACATCGTCCTCCGTTTCCTTCCCAGTCAGGTGGGCCACACAGGTGCCTTGTTGATGCACGACGTCTCCGGGCAACCGCATCCCATGAATCTGCAGGCTCTGGGTCTGACGGTCCGTGAAGCCGAGATCGTGGACTCTGTGATGAAGGGTGAATCCAACGCCGCCATCGGCGAGGCTTTGCACGTCTCGGCGGGGACGGTAAAGAAGCACCTCGACAACATCTACTCAAAGCTGGGGGTCCACGGGCGGGGCCGGCTCACGGCGTTCGTACTCGATGCCCTGGAACGGTGACCGGTTCCAGGAGTTGTGATCTAGCGCCGGACGGCCGGCCACTCAGCGTCGGCCTCTTCGGCGCCCACCGTGGCATTCATCCCTCAATACGCCGTTCGGCATATTGCCTTTGCGTCCGACATCCCAGACGATTGCCCACACAGTCGGCGCGCGTGAGCAGGCGCGGCCGATGCGTCACCGA
>CAZULR010000016.1:0-21448 GCA_964621235.1 uncultured Acidimicrobiaceae bacterium | reverse complement strand
TGGTGGCCCTGCTCAGGTCGGGTGCCGATCTGGCCGTCGGTCGCCGGGTGCCCGAGCGGGGCGTGGGCTGGCCCCTGCATGCCCGGTTGGGGAACGCGGTCATCGCCGCCAGGCTGCGCCACCGCTTCGGGCTGCGCGTCCACGACATCGGCGCCGTGCGTGCCGCGCGGACCCGCACGCTGCTCGACCTCGGGGTCGAGGACCGTCGGTCCGGCTATCCGCTCGAGCTCCTCGTGCGAGCCGGACGGGCCGGACTGCGGGTAGAGGAGGTCCCGGTTGCCTACCGCCCGCGCACGGCCGGCCGCTCCAAGGTGTCCGGATCGGTGGTTGGGAGCGTACGGGCCACGTGGGACTTCCTCAAGGTGATCCGGTGAGCACGGTGCCGTGTGCCGTCCTGGTCGTTGCCAAGGCGCCGGTGCCCGGACTGGCCAAGACCCGTCTGGCGGCCGACGTGGGTCCGGAGGCGGCCGCCTCGATCGCCGCGGCGGCGCTGCTCGACACCCTCGACGCCGTCCGAGGTCTCGACGTGGCGGCCCGTGTCGTCGCCCTGACCGGCGAGCTCGCCCTCGCGGCGTGCGCCGACGAGTTGAGCCTCATGCTCCGTGACTTCGTTGTGCTCCCGCAGCGCGGCGCCGGACTCGACGAGCGTCTGGCGGCTGCCCATGCCGACACGGCGGAGGTGGCCTCCGTCCCGGTCCTCCAGATCGGGATGGACACACCGCAGGTCACCGTCGAACTGCTCGGTCGGGCGGCGGCGTGCCTGACCACCGACGACGTGGACGGTGTGTTCGGCCCGGCGACGGACGGTGGCTGGTGGGCACTCGGCCTGTCGGACCCGGACCGTGCGTCGTTCCTGCGCGGGATCCCGATGTCGCAGTCCGATACCGGCGTCCGGACCCTGGCCGGACTCCGACGTGCCGCAGGGACGATCGTGGAGTTGGCGGAGCTGACCGACGTCGACACGGTCACCGACCTGTGGCCGGTCGCCCACCTCCAGGCCGCCGGATGCCGGTTCCGGTCGGCGGTCGAGGAGCTCCGACCGGCACGCTGACGGACGCCTGGCCGTCCGGGTGTCCGGTCCGCGTGCCCGCTACCAGTTCGTGAGGAGGAGGCTGTTGATGACGAGTGCCCCCACCGCCTGGACGACGAGGCACAGCCGATGACACCTGGGTGGGAGGAGTGCCGGAGCCGCCACCAGCCACACGGCGAATGGCAGCCAGATCCGCTCTGTCTCGGCCTTGCTGAGTCCACTGACGTCGGCCAGCAGGACGACGACGACGAAGGCGACGAGCAGCACGTGCAGTCCCGACCGGCGCCGCAGCGCCTGGCGGTCGAAGGCCCGACGCAGCCCGACGGCCGCCGGTACTCCGATGGCACACGTCAGCGAGACGAGATTGCCCCAGACCCAGTATGCGTAGGGGCGGGCCCCGGCGATGCCGGCCCAGTAGCGCTGCCGCAGGAGCGACAGGCCGTGCAACCACCAGAATCCGAGGGCGGTGAAGGCCGCCGCGACGGCGAGGGCACCGGCGAGTGCCGCAGCCGCCGGTCGGATGTTCCGGGTGACGACGAGTATGGCCACCGCTGGGACCACGAGAAGGATCAGTCCGTAGTCGAGGTATACGCTCCAGCCGAGCAGGACGCCTGAGGCCACGGCCACGGGCACGGGACGGGTCGTGGCCCCGGCGGCGGCCACCGCCAGCAGGGCCAGGCCCCAGGCGGCGACCCCTGCGTAGTAGCCGTCCGACGACACACCGACCCAGACGGCCAGCGGGGCGAGCGCGACAAAAGGAGCTGCACGGCGCGCCAGTGCTTCGTCGCCGAGCGCTCGGACCGCCACGAGCACGGCGGCCGCCGAGCTGGAGCCCATCACGACGCACAGCGCGCTCGCCCACCAGGGGCCACCGAGCCCCAGCCGGTTGAGCCCGAAGAAGGTGAGCAGCGCCCCCGGCGGGTTGCCGGCGATCGAGATGTCCCAGGGGCTCGGCGAGTTGGCGGGGATGTGAGCGGCGAACTCGTGGACGAGAGCGTGGACGCTGCCGTCGCGCGGTAGCTGGGCGAGGTAGCCGCCCGTGCCGTTCATCCGGCCCACCCACCCCCGCCGGACCCCGTCGATCAGCGTCAATGCCAACGTCCAGACGAACGCCGTAGACCACGCCACGAGTACGAGGAGACGCCAGGGCAGCCGGCGGCCGACCGTCGGGCCCCATGCCACGACGGCGATGGCGAGGACGACCGCGGCGGCCGTCGACCAGTTGCCGTGGGGGAGCCAGACTCCGAGGATCGGTGCCGTCCCGGCCAGCGGATGCTCCTGCTCCGGATTCTGGGGCACGAGTGGAGTGAGCCACGACAGGTGCAGGTGGGGGACTACGAAGGCGATCACCACCACGGCGCAGATGATGCCGGTCCACACGAGGTCAGCCCGGTAGCGTCTCGCCCAGGACACGTCGTCCGTCCGTTCGGATCCCGCGTGTACCGGGCGAGCGTCCGGGTAGGGCTGCACCCGGGCACAGTACCTCCGGGGTTCACGGCAGGTGCCGTGATCCGACCAGGGTGATCCGTCGGGTGGGTCGGCTACGAACCACCTTGGATGGTGACCACGGAAAGGACAGGCGAACGGGTGCCCGAAAAGCGACACGGCGTAACGCTTCGTGGCGAACGGGGACTACGGTCCATGGACCCCGCTGGATCGGCGAGTAGCGCACACGTCGACATCGTGTACAGGTGACGGTGGACAGGCCCGGAACGTCACCGACGGGAGGTCCCGACGAGGAAGCGGCGTCGGGGCGGACGAGCGCCCCGGAACCCACCGATGGCGTGCTGTCCGAGGACGCGAGCCACGACGGCACGGCACCCGACGACGTGACCTCCGGCGACGACGACCATCACTTCGGGTACCCTGAGCGCTTGTGGCGGTCGGTCGCCGCCCATCGACCGCCGGGGCTGCCCACGAGCCGTGCCTTCCGGAGCCCGTTGCGTGGCCCCTGGCTGACGTCCGTCTTCGGCTTCCTCCTGCTCATCTCCCTGCCGCTGGTGGCACTGACCGGCCTGCTCGACTACATCGCCTACAGTCCCCGGCTGCACCAGTCGATCCCGGGAAACGTCGGCTTCTTGCACCTGCCGTTCTTCAACTGGCCGACACGGCCGGCGTGGTTGTTCCAGGTGACCGAGGGACTGCACGTCTCGCTCGGGCTGATCCTGGTCCCGTTGGTGCTGGCGAAGCTGTGGTCGGTCATGCCGAAGCTCTTCACCTGGCCACCGCTCCGTTCGGTGGCGGAGCTGCTCGAGCGGTTGTCCCTCGTCATGATCGTCGGCGGCATCGTCTTCGAGATGGCCACTGGGATCCTGAACATCCAGTACGACTACCTGTTCGGGTTCAACTTCTACACGGCCCACTACTTCGGTGCCTGGGTGTTCATGACCGGATTCGTCATCCACGTGGCGCTCAAGTTCCCGACCATGGTGCGGAGCCTCCGCTCCCGCTCCCTGGCCACCGAGCTGCGGACGCCACTGGCCGCTACGGAGCCCGAGCCGCCCGATGCCGACGGCCTCGTCCCGACGGACCCGGCTGCGCCCACATTGAGCCGTCGGGGCGCGCTCGCCCTGGTGGGTGGCGGGTCGCTGCTCGTCGCCGTGCTGACCGTTGGACAGAGCATCGGCGGCGTCGCTCGCGAGACGGCGCTGCTCATCCCCCGCGGCCGCTCGTACGGCGACGGTCCCAACGACTTCCAGGTCAACAAGACCGCGGTGGCCGCGTCGATCGAGCCGTCGACCACCGGGGCGACGTGGCGGCTGTCGCTCACGGGTGGCGCGGGCGAGGTCACCCTGGACCGACCGACGCTCATGGCCATGCGCCAGCACACGGCGGACCTGCCGATCGCGTGCGTCGAGGGGTGGTCGACCACCCAGCGGTGGACCGGCGTGCGCCTGGCCGACCTGGCCGATCTGGCCGGCGTCCCGCACCCGGCGAAGGCCCACGTGCAATCGCTCGAGGGCGGCGGCGGGTTCAGCGAGGCGTGGCTGCAGCAGAACCAGGTGCTCGACTCCGACGCCCTGCTCGCGCTCTGCGTCAACGGCGTGGACCTGTCACCTGACCACGGGTTCCCGGCCCGGGTGATCGTGCCGGCCCTTCCGGGGGTCCACTGCACCAAGTGGGTCCGCTCGATCGAGTTCGTGCGTTGAGGCGGAGGCCATGATCGAGCGTGCGAAGCGCGCCTACGGCGCCCATCCGCTGCACCTGCTGACGCTGCTCGCCAGCTTCGCCCTGGTCGGCTACGCCATCAGTCTGCTTGGCGTCCACTCGCTGTGGAACGACAGGGTGTGGTGGCAGTCCATCATCGTGTGGTTCATCGGGGCGATCGTCCTGCACGATCTCGTGCTGTTCCCGTTCTACGCCCTGGCCGACCGCTCGCTCGGCGCGGGTTGGCGCGCCGTCACCGGTCGGGCGCCGCGCGCGACGCCTCCAGTGTCGCCCCGCAACTACCTGCGCGTCCCGGCCCTGGCCAGCGGCCTCCTCCTCCTGATGTTCTTTCCCGGGATCATCCGCCAGGGCTCAGCCTCCTATCTGCGGGCGACGGGGCTGACCCAGCAGCCCTTCCTCGGCAGGTGGCTTCTACTTACCGCGGTGTTCTTCGGCGCCAGTGCGGGTGCCTACGCCGTCGCCACGGTGGGCGCCCGGCGCCGGAAGGGACGGTCCGACCCCGGGCCCACCGACACCGGGCCGGAGGTAGAGCCGACGGACCTGTCGGTGCACGACGGGGACGCGGCATGGTGACCGTGGAAACCGACATCCCCAGAGGTGGAGCCGTTCCCGTGGGCTGCGGTCATGGGCCCGTCCCGGTGCCGGTCCGGCAGGTGGTGGGTACCGACGCCCTGTACCGACACATCTCGTCGGGTCGGCCGTGCTGGATCTCCAACTCGGATGGAGCGCGGGAGCCGCTCGCCATCGGACGATGGTTGGGCGGGGACGGCTCGACCCATGCCGACCGTGCCGTCGACGGAGCCCTCCTCGATCGATGCACCGGACCCACGGTCGATGTCGGCTGCGGGCCCGGCCGGCTCACCGCCGCCCTGGCCGAGCGCGGGGTGCCGTCGCTGGGCGTGGACGTGTCGGCCGCCGCCGTCGAGATGACCCTCCGCCGCGGTGGCCGGGCCATCCGCCATGACGTGTTCGCCCCGATGCCGGACTCCACGGAATGGAGCCACGCGCTCCTGGCTGACGGCAACATCGGCATCGGGGGCAACCCGGTGCGGCTGCTGCGACGGATGCGCCAGCTCCTCCACTCCGGGGGCCACATCGTCGCTGATGTGGAGAGTCGATCCTGCGGCGTCCGTCGGGAGCACCGCCGGTGGGAGACGCACCATTCCGTCAGCCGCTGGTTCCCGTGGGTGCTGGTCGGCGCCGACGCCGTGGGCTCCCTGGCCGAGGCGGCCGGATTCCGCCTGGTCAGCTCGGACGAGGTGGCGGACCGGTCCGTGGTGGTGCTTCAGGCGGTGTGACCGCTGGTCCTCGGGAGCGCGGCGCCGAACGTGCGGGCCACGAGTGCGCTGCCGGCGGTCGAGAGCCCGGCCCCGGACGGGTCGAGGAACGCCGCACCACCACCTGCGGAGGTCGAGCTGACGGCCTGTCCCAGGTCGACGAGGATCGCACCGCTCCGGGCGGCGTCCGCGGCGATCGCCTGGTCGTAGGCGGCGACGTCCGCCTGGAGGGCCGTGGCGTCGGGCAGCGTCGCCGGGCAGCGGAACCCCCGGTCGATGCGGGTGGCTCCACCGAGACAGGCCGGATACCCCGGGAGCTGGGCGAGCGGCGGGACGTTGCCCACCAGCACCTGTGTCGTCCCCTTGGCGCGGAGCGCCGTGAGGAGCAGCAGGAGCTGCTGGGCGTAGACCGATGCCGGGGTGCCGTCGAGGAGGTCGGCCGAGACGAGCCAGACGGTCACCACGGTGGCCTCGGAGGTGCGGGCGAGGGGAGCCTGATCGGTGAGTGCCTCCGCCACCGTCGACCCAGGCTCGGCGGCGTTGACAAATACCGTGTCGATCGGGAGCGAGCGGCGGAAGAAAAGCTGCGTCCAGGCGTCGAGCAGCGGGTCGTCGGTGCCGCCACCGATGTCGTCACTCCCACCGACGGCGACGTAGGTGCTCCGGGGGCCGGCCGCCGACTGGTGGGTGGTGGCGGTCGTCCCGCTGGATCCGCACGCCGACAGCCCCACGGCAGCCGCCAGTACCGCAGCCGACCACCGGGCGCGGCGGGGGACGGTCACAGCTCGACCGCTTCACGGGCGGGAAGCCGGGCGGCCCGCCGAGCCGGGATGGTTCCGGCGAGTACCGCCAGCACCGAGGCGCCCACCACCGTGGCGACCCCGAGCAGGTAGGGCGTCGTGACATGGACGCCGGCCAGGTCCTGACTGGTCAGGTAGCCGTTCACGATGGCGGCCACCAGCCGTGCGAGTGCCAGTCCGAGCACCGACCCGATGACACCCCCCACAGCTCCCATCACGCCCGCCTCGATCAGGAAGGTGCGGAGGACGTCCCGGTCGCGGGCCCCGACCGCCTTGAGGATGCCGATCTCGCGTCGGCGCTCGCGTACCGCGGCCAGGAGGGCGTTCGTGATGCCCAGGGAGGCGATGGCGAGGGCGATGATCCCGATACCGGTCAGGACGATCTCGACGACGTGGACATACCGCTCGACGGTGGCGATCAGGTTCTCCGGAGCGCTCGTCGAATAGCCGACCGCCTCGATCGCCGCCCGGACCGACGGGACCGCGTCCAGACCCTGGGCGATCACGAAGAGGCCCGCGTAGGGGGAGCGGTCGGCGTCGGAGTCGACGGTCGGGTCACCCGCTGCCGTCCACCGGTGGTCCGCCTGGACGAGGCTGAGGGAGGCCAATACGCCACCCGAGCCGGCCTGTTGGGTGACCACACCGACGATCGTCGCCCTGGTCCACCGGCTACGGAACACCGGCGTCCCGTCCGAACTGCGGAATCCTCGGGGTGCACCGAGGACGATCTGCGAACCCACGACCGAGCGGGTCCTGGTCCCGGTGATCCCGTACCGGGCGAGCAGTACGGGGGTGACGTCGACCTGGGTGGTCGAGCCGGGGGCGGGAAAGCGGCCGGCGGACAGCGTCACCGGGAAGTCGCCGAGCCGGGTGAGGTCGACGCCGACGAGCTGGTCGAAGACGACGCCGCCGGACCCGTCGGGACCCACCGCGTTTCCGCCCGTCGCCGAGTGGCCGGGCCAGGCCACCAGCGACTGGGCGGTCACGATGGGCAGCACCACGTCGACGCCCCGTATGCGGCTGATCCGGCCGAGGGCCGCCTGGTCGATGGGCTTCGCGGCACCCTGGGCCGGATTGTCGACGCCGGTCTGCGACGGGTCGGGTGCGGCCGCCGCCACCTGGATGCCGGCCAGCGGCCCGCCCTTCGCCAACTGGTTCAGCACCCGGCCCTGGGCAGTCGCCGCCATGGTCAGCATGGCGGTGAAGAGCGCGGCCGCCAGCGCCACGGCAACGACTGTGAGCGCCGCGCGCCCGGGCCGACGCAGTACGCTGCGCGCCGCCAGTCGGAACGCATCGCCCCAGCTCATCGGTCGGTCAACGTCCGGCCGTCGGGCCGGTGGCCACCTGGGGTACGGAGGTGATCCGCCCCCGGTCCAGCACCAGCTGCTGGGCCGCCCGGGCAGCCAGGCCCCGATCGTGGGTGACCACCATGAGGGTGCAGCCGCGGTCGCGGTGGAGCGCCTCGAGCAGCTCCATGACCTCGTCGGAGGTGTCGGCGTCGAGGTTGCCGGTGGGCTCGTCGGCGAGGATCAGTCGAGGCGAGTTGACGAGCGCCCGCGCGATGGCGACGCGCTGTCGTTCGCCACCCGAGAGTGCGCCCGGCCGATGGGCCGCCCGGGGCATCATGCCGACCGCGTCGAGTAGCTCGGCGGTCCGGCGGCGACGGTCGGCGCTCCGCTCGCCGGCGAGGACGGCGGCCAGCTCGACGTTCTCCGAGGCGGTCAGGGCCTCGAGCAGCCCGAAGTTCTGGAAGATGAATCCCACGGTCGTCCGTCGGTAGGCGGCGAGCTCGTCCCCTTCGAGGGTGGCGACCTCCCGGCCGCCGACCGACAAGGTTCCGGTCTGGACCCGCTCGAGTCCACCGATCAGTGACAGCAGCGTCGTCTTGCCCGCCCCCGACGGTCCGACCAGCGCGGCGTAGCCGTCGCGGGGGACGGTGAAGGTCACGTCGACCAGGACCGGCACGGGACCGGAAGGCCCCTCGTAGCGGTGGGCGAGGCCCGTCCCCACGATGGCGAGCCCGTCAGCGAGGTCCGTGGACACGGTCGGTGGGCTGGCACGTGAGTCGCGCACCTCGACGGCGGGCGGCACCGGGACCTTGCGCCGCAGGATGCCCATCGGCCCACTGTGCCACGGGTACGACGCCGATCAACCGCGCCCCCGGGCGGCGCCGGGCCCGCTCCGGTACCGTGAGCCGGTGCACGAGGCCAAGGTGGTGACGGTGTCCGACTCGGTCGCCGCAGGCGGGCGGGAGGACCGGACCGGACCCCGGCTCGTCGCCTTCCTGGAGGACCACGGATTCGTCGTGGCGGCGGCCGCGGTCGTCCCGGACGGGGTCGACTCCGTCGCCGCCGCACTCCGGTCGACGACTGCGGGATTCCACGGACTGGTCGTGACGGCCGGTGGCACCGGGTTCGCCCCGACCGATCTCACGCCCGAGGGCACGGGTGCCGTGCTCGAGCGGTCGGCACCGGGCCTGGCCGAGGCCATGCGCGCCGTCAATCCGTTGGGGCGCCTGTCGCGCGGCGTCGCCGGCACCACCGGAGCGTGTGTGGTCGTCAACGTCCCCGGGTCGCCCGCCGGCGCCGTCGAGTGTCTCGGGGCGGTCATCGACGTACTGCCGCATGCGTTGGACCTGCTCGGGGGCGGTCAGCCCCACTGAGCCCGCAGGTCCCGGGCTCCGACCGGCGCCGGTTCCGGGGCCGCACGATGGAGACGGGTCCGTAGAATGACGCCACGACCGAGCTGGCAGTTTCGACGACCCGTCGCCAGACATGCCGGAAAGAGGACCGAGCGTGCCCCCTCCGCAGGACCGGACCACCGACTGGATCGAGGTGACGGAGCAACCGCTGTCGGTCGACGTGGCCGCCGCCTGGGCCACCGTTCCCCGCTGTGGCGCGGTGGTGACGTTCTCCGGCATGGTCCGCGACCACTCCGATGGACGTCCCGGGGTGACGTCGCTGGAGTACGAGGTCTTCGCCGAGGCGGTCGTGCCCCGGTTGGCCGACGTGGGTGCGTCGGCCCGGCGGCGGTGGCCGGGGATCGGCAGGCTGGCGCTGCTCCACCGCGTCGGACGACTCGGTGTCGGCGAGACCAGTGTCCTCGTGGCGGTGTCGACACCCCACCGGGCCGAGGCGTTCGAGGCCGCCCGCCACTGCATCGACACGCTCAAGCGGACGGTGCCTGTCTGGAAGCACGAGACGTGGGCCGGAGGCTCGGACTGGGCGCTCTGCGCCCACGACATCGAGGACGTGGTGCCGTGATCCCCCTCGGGCAGGCGCAGGAGTTCGTGCTCGCGGCCTGCGGGGTGGCACCGCCACGTACGGTCCGGTTGGACGACGCGCTCGGGTGTGTCACCGCGACGTCGGTGGTGGCCACCGAGGCGGTCCCACCCTTCGTCAACTCGTCCATGGACGGGTACGCCATCCGGTCGATCGACCTGGCGGACGCGTCCTCGTCCGCGCCCGTCCGTCTCGACGTCGTCGGGACGGTCCTGGCCGGTTCGTCGGCCGCACCGGTGGTCGGACCGGGCCAGGCCGTGCGGATCATGACCGGTGCGCCACTCCCGCCGGGAGCAGACGCCGTCTGCATGCTGGAGGTGTGCGTCACCGACGCCGGAGGCGCCGTCGTGGGGATCGGCCGACCGTCCGACCCAGGCACCTTCGTCCGGACCGTCGGACAGGACGTGGCCTTGGGCGACATCGTGGTGGCGGGGGGCACGCCGCTCACGCCGGCACTCCTCGGCAGCCTCGCCAACCAGGGAGTCGACAGTGTCGACGTCCACCCCCGCCCCCGGGTGGGAGTGCTGTCGACGGGCGACGAACTCGTGGAGGCCGGCCTGCCGCTCGGCCCGGGCGGCATCCGGGACGCCAATCGCCACGCCCTCCTCGCCCTGGTGGTCCAGGAGGGGTGGGAGGCGATCGACCTCGGGATCGTCGGTGACGACACCGAGGCCGTGGGATCGGCCCTGGACGGTGCCAGCGCACGCTGTGACGCGGTCCTCACCAGTGGCGGCGTGAGCGTCGGCGACGCCGACGTGGTCAAGTCTGTCCTGCGCCAGCGGTGCGACGGCACCATGCGATGGATGCAGGTGGCGATCCGGCCGGCCAAGCCGTTCGCCTTCGGCGTCCTCGGGGCGTCGGGTACCCCGGTGTTCGGCCTCCCGGGCAATCCGGTCTCGGCCATGGTGAGCTTCGAACTGTTCGTCCGCCCCGCCCTGCGCCGGATGGCCGGACATGCCTCGCTCGACCGGCTGACGGTGCCGGCCGTGACGGTGGCGCCCCTTCGCCGGACACCCGACGGCAAGACGCACTTCGTCCGCGGTGTCCTCACCCTCGATCCCGCCGGCGCCTGGAGGGTCCGGCCCCTGTTCGGTCAGGAGTCCCATCAGCTGTCGGTGATGGCCGCCGCCAATTCCCTCGTCGTGGTCCCGGACGGCGACGGGGTCGGAGACGGTGCGACGGTCACGGTCATGGTGCTCGCGCCAGACCGGCTCGAGGTCGTCCCCTCGACGAACGCGGCCGGCGCATGACGGTCGTCCCCGTCACACTTTCTCGCCGCGCCGCGCCACGCGCTCCCTCGCCGTCGGTGGGGGAGATGCCCGCGACCGGTCCGCTGGTGGACGCATTCGGTCGTGTCCACGACGACCTCCGGATCTCGGTCACCGACCGCTGCAACCTCCGCTGCACCTACTGCATGCCGGAGCGGGGCATGACCTTCCTGCCCGGCCCGGCTCTGCTGTCGTTCGAGGAGATCCTGCGCGTCGCCGCAGTCGCCCGCTCCCTGGGCGTCACCGCGGTGCGCCTGACCGGTGGCGAGCCCCTGGTGCGGCGGGGCCTCGACCGATTGGTCGGCCGCCTGCGTGACCTCGGCTTCACCGACATGTCGCTCACCACGAACGGCATGCTGCTGGCACCGCTCCTTCCGGCGCTCATCGGGGCCGGACTCGGGCGAGTCAACATCAGCTGTGACTCGCTCCGCCCCGAGCGGTTCGCCGCCATCCGTCGTCGGGGTGACCTGGCCACCGTCCTGGGGTCCATGGACGCGGCCGAGTCGGCCGGCCTGCCGCCGGTGAAAGTGAACGTCGTGCTCGAACGCGGCGGCAACGACGATGAGATCCTCGACTTCGCCGCCTTCGCCCGTGCCACCGGTCGTGTCGTGAGATTCATCGAGTTCATGCCGCTCGACGCCCAGGGTGCCTGGCGGCGTGACCGGCTCGTACCGGGTGACGAGGTCGTGCGTCGGATCGGCTCGCAGTGGCCGCTGGCGGCGGTCGAGGGTGCGGACCTCCATGCGCCGGCCGATCGCTTCCGGTTCGCCGACGGCGGTGGCGAGATCGGCGTCATCTCCAGTGTCACCCAGCCGTTCTGCGGCACGTGCAACCGACTGCGACTCACGGCGGACGGCGCCGTCCGGAACTGCCTGTTCAGTGACGACGAGTCGGACGTGCGTCGGACGCTCCGGACGGGCGGCACGGACGATCAGATCGAACGGCAGCTGCGGCGCGCGGTGTGGGCGAAGCGTGCCGGCCACGGGATCGACGACCCGGGATTCCTGAGGCCCGCCCGTACCATGTCGATGATCGGCGGATAGGACCGGTGCCGTCGCTCCGCCTCTTCGGACCTGCACGCAGCTGTGCGGGCACGGGCCGCATCGAGCTTCCGGGCGCGTCGGTGGCGGAGGTCATCGACGAGGCCGCCCGTCGGTTCGGTCCGGCGTTCACTGAGATCGTCGACAGCTCCCGGCTGTGGGTGAACGGCACCGCGGCCGGTCGCGACGACCCGCTCACCGCCCACGACGAGGTCGCCGTCCTGCCGCCGGTGTCCGGTGGATGACGACGCCGACCCCCGAGGGGGACCCCGTGCGGCGGCTGACCCATGTCGACGAACACGGTCGGGCGCTCATGGTCGACGTGACCGGCAAGTCGGTGACCCGCCGGGTGGCGGAAGCCCGCTGCTCGGTCCGCAGCGTGGGTGACGTCCCGGGCGTCCTGGCCCGACCGCCCGGGGGCGCCGACCTCGTCGAGACGGCCCGGATCGCCGGCATCATGGCGGCCAAACGGACCCCCACGCTCGTGCCCCTCTGCCACCCGCTCCTGCTGGACGGAATCGACGTCGACGTGACGGTGCTCGACGACGGGTTCGCCGTGCGCGCGGTCACGTCAGTTGCCGACCGCACCGGCGTGGAGATGGAGGCGCTCACTGCCTGCGCCGCGACGGCCCTCGTCCTGGTCCAGGCACTCCTCGAGGTCGACCCCTGCGCCTCGGTGGAGGACCTCACCCTCTGGCACAAGTCGGGTGGTCGTTCGGGCGTGTGGGACCGCACGGCCGGTGGGCGGCCCGAGCCGACCTGAGAACCTCGCAGAAGCGATACAAGAGTATTGGATCGGCGGTATCTGCGGTAGCTTGTGAGGCAAAACCGGGTGGAGCCGAGGTTCGTTGCGATAGGGTCACCGAATGGCACAGTACCGACCCGGTCAGCTGGCCGACCTCCTCGGGGTCAGCGCCGACACCGTGCGCCGTTGGTGCGACGAGGGTCGTCTGGCGACGGTCCGCACCGATGGCGGACACCGGATCGTCGAAGGGTCCGAGCTCGCCCGCTTCGTGCGGGAGGAGGACGAGGCCTACGCACCCGAGCAGCTCCATGTGCAGTCGGCACGCAACCGCTTCAACGGTGTGGTGACCCGGGTCGAACGGGACAAGCTGACCGCCATCATCGAGCTACGGGCGGGACGGTTCCGGGTCGTCTCCCTCCTCACCCGCGAGGCGGCGGACGCCCTGGACCTCGAAGAAGGGGACCTCGCCAGTGCTGTCGTCAAGGCGACCGACGTGATCATGGAGGTCACCCAAGCATGACTCGGACGACTTCCCGCAGGTGGGCCGTCACCGCATTGGGCGTCCTGGCGCTGGCGACCGCGGCGTGCTCCAGCTCGACCTCGGCCGGCACGACGACCACGACGGGCGCGCCGCTCGCCGGATCGATCACCGTGTCAGCCGCGTCCTCCCTCACCGGGACCTTCACCCAGCTCGCCACCGGATTTCGGCGATTGCACCCCGGGACGACGGTCACGTTCAATTTCGGATCGTCGGGGGCCCTGGCCACCCAGATCGTCTCCGGGGCCCCGGCCGACGTCTTCGCCTCGGCCTCGCCGTCGGACATGACGACCGTGCAGGCGTCCCACCTGGTGGTCGGGACGCCGGTGATCTTCGCCCGGAACCGGTTGGAGATCGTGGTCAAGCCGGGCAACCCGCTCGGCATCCACTCGCTGGGTGACCTGACCAAGGCGGCGGTCGTGGCCGTGTGTGTGTCGACGGCGCCGTGCGGCTCGACGGCCGAACAGGCCCTGGGCAAGGCCGGGGTGACGCTGCCCACGTCCAAGGTGTCCCTGGGCGCCAATGTCGACGCCACCCTGGCCCAGGTGACGACGGGCGACGCCGACGCGGCCATCGTCTACGTCACGAACGCCGCGACGGTGGGAACGCAAGGAGTGGCGGTGCCGATCGCCCCGTCCCAGAACGTCGCCACCAGCTACCCGATCGCCGTCCTGACCGGTTCGACGGACCGCCCGCTCGCCTCGGCGTGGGTCGCCTACGTACGCGGACCGGTCGGCCAGGCGACGCTCCTCCGGGCGCACTTCCTGCCGCCCGGCTGACGATGACGGCGTCGTCGGGCCGGGTGCGCCGCCCATCCCTGCTCCTGCTTGCGTCCGGGGTGGTGGCGGTCGCACTGCTGGCGCTGCCCATGGCGGCGCTCCTGGCCCGGGTGTCGTGGTCGACGCTCGGCACCGACCTGACCTCGCCGGTGGCGCTCGACGCGCTTCGCCTCTCCCTGGTGTGCTCGCTGTGGGCGACGGCGCTGTCAGTGGTGCTGGGCCTGCCTCTGGCGTGGCTGCTGGCCCGGACCGAGTTCCGTGGGAAGTCCGTCGTCCGGGCGGTCACCGTACTTCCCTTGGTGCTCCCGCCGGTGGTGGGAGGGGTGGCGCTCCTGCTGGCGTTCGGACGGGACGGGATACTCGGCCGCCCCCTCTTCGACTGGTTCGGAATCCAGTTCACGTTCAGCACCGCCGGCGTCGTGCTGGCCGAGACCTTCGTCGCCATGCCGTTCCTGATCGTCACCGTCGAAGCCGCACTCCAGGGCATGGACGTCCGCTTCGAGGAGGTGGCGGCTTCGCTCGGCGCCGGGCGGTGGGCGACGTTCCGAGGTGTTACCGCCCCGATGATCTCGTCGTCCCTGGTCGCCGGGGCGGCACTCACCTGGGCCCGCGCGCTCGGCGAGTTCGGGGCGACCGTCACCTTCGCCGGCGACATCCAGGGGCGCACCCAGACGCTCCCCCTCGCTGTCTATCTGGCGCTGGAAGGAGACGAACGCGTCGCCGTGGCCCTGTCGCTCCTGCTGCTCGCGGTCTCCTTCGTCGTGCTGGTCGCCCTCCGGGGCCGATGGCTGGGCGCCATCCGCCGGTGAGCCTCGTCGCCGATGTCGAGGTACGCCTCGGCCGGTTCCACGAGGACCTCCACCTCGACGTGGCGGACGGCGAGGTGGTCGCGGTGCTGGGCCCCAACGGATCGGGCAAGACGACGCTGTTGCGGTCGTTGGCCGGCGTGGTCCCCCTGACCGGTGGGCGGATCGTGCTCGACGGGCAGGTCCTGGACGATCCGGCCGAGGGCGTCCTGGTCCCCCCCGAACGGCGCCCATGCGGCCTGGTCTTCCAGGAACACCTCCTCTTCCCGCACCTCGACGTCCTGGCCAATGTGGCGTTCGGCCCGCGCCGGCGGGGTGCGTCGCGCTCGGAGGCGACGACTGTGGCGCGGGACTGGCTCGACCGACTGGGGGTGGCCGAGTGTGCGCACCAGCGACCGGACCGGCTCTCCGGGGGACAGTCCCAGCGGGTGGCCCTGGCCCGGGCACTCGCCACCCGTCCGCGGCTCCTGCTCCTCGACGAGCCCATGGCCGCACTCGACGTCACCCAGCGGACCGTGGTCCGACAGTTGCTGCGTGACCGCGTCGGTGGATCGGGCGCCTCGTGTGTCCTCGTCACCCACGATCCCCTCGATGCCACCGCTCTAGCGGACAGCCTCGTCCTGATCGACGACGGTCGGATGGTGCAGCGCGGCACGGCCGGGGAGGTGGCACGACGACCGGCGTCCCCGTGGGTGGCCCGCCTGCTGGGTGTGAACCTCCTCATGGGCCAGGTGCGTGCCGGATGGTACGACCTCGGCGCCGGCCTGGGCATTCCCGTTCCGACCGCCGCCGATGGCGAGTGGTGGGCGGTGCTCGCCCCACGGGATGTCGCCGTGACGGTGTACGGAGCTCCGGAGCCGGAAGGCACCGTCGTTGCCGGTGCGACACGGACGGCGTGGACCACCCGGGTCACGACCGTGCAGCCGACGGGGGACCGTGTGGTCCTGGGCCTCGAGTACCCGGGCGACCTTACGGCGGACGTCCCCGCCGTCAGCCCTGGTGGCACCCGGTGGAGCGAGGGGATGCCGGTCCGGGCGTCGGTCATCCCGACGGCCGTGGAGCTGTTCGAGCCATCGTCCATGTGACGCGACCGGCTCACGCTACGAGGATGGGGACGGATATCAGCCCTGCGTTTTCTCTACTAGATGCCCTGCAATTCGAGATCTGGGCACTTCCATGTCATTCCGCCCCAGACTGGCAGAACCGGGAAAACGTCCGATTGCCTCGGATTCACTCTCGGCACTTCCGGCCTGTCTCCAGTCTCGCGATGCGTGGGTCAGTAGTTCGATTCTCGTCCCAGCCTCGATAGGCGGGAGCACGGTCGGCACCATCCCAGGTCCGGTCATCCGTGGCCAGTCGGAGCAGGATGAACCGTCGGCCCGGGGTCCGGCCCTACTTGCTGGCGCAGTCGGTCGGGAGTTCGCCGGACGGCGACCGGAGACGAAGGTGGACCACCCGTCCTGATCACCGGTTGCCCGAACCGTGGCCCTTCCGATCGGTCGATGTCGCCGGTGAGGGAGCCGGTCTGGATTCCTCCCGATCTACGTTCACCGCCCTGGTGCCGCGCCCCCAGACGGCCTTGTGCGCGAGTAATGTAACAAGTATGGTTACAACAACTCCCTGGAAAGGAACGCCAATGCCGGATCTCCACTACGACACGCTCCTCATGCGGCGCGAGGGGCTGACACGCGACCTGCCTCCGGGCGACAACGAGGATCTCCGGTGGGTCACGAACTCAGCCACGCTGATCTTCGGTGACCACGACGCCGTGCTCGTCGATACGTTCACCACGATCGCCCAGAACGACGAGCTGATCCAGTGGGTGAGGGAGCACGACCGCCGGCTCACCCACGTCTACCTCACGCACGGTCACGGCGACCACGTCTATGGGATCGGGCAGCTGCTCGAGGCCTTCCCCTCGGCCACGGCGGTGGCGACGTCCGGCACCCTCGCCCAGGCCCGCGTCCAGGCCCGGGACGAGTACCGTGACGGGTTCTGGGGGCGCCTGTTTCCTGGACAGATTCCCCCTCCCGTACTCCCGGACGTGCTCGACGGTGACACGATCGACCTGGAGGGACAACCGCTGCGCGTCATCGAGACGGGACACACGGACACGCAGGGCACGACCGTCCTGTGGGTGCCCGGCATCCGACTCATCGTGGCCGGAGACGTCGTCTACAACGACACGCACATGTACCTGGCGGAATCGACCAGGGATTCACGCCGGGAGTGGTTGGCGTCCCTCGAAGTGATCAGGTCGCTGGACCCGACCAGTGTGGTGTCCGGACACAAACATCCCGACCGCGCCGATCTCCCGGCGACGATCGAGGAGTCGGTCCAGTACCTGGTGGACTTCGATGCCGCCGAGCTCAGCACCTCGACCGCTCTCGAGCTGTACGAGACCGTGCTCAAGCATCACCCTCGTCGGGCGAATCCCGGCTCCCTGTGGGGCGCAGCGAAGCAGATCAAGGGCACCTCGTGACTTCCGGCCGGGACTGACCGGGTGAGCGCCAACAGCAGGCTCACGATTGCCGTCCACGCACTCGGTTGGGTCAGTCTCCACTCCGAGCTCGGTGGAGGTCCGGCCACGTCGGAGGGGATCGCCAGAAGTGTCCGGACGAATCCGGTCGTGGTCCGCCGTCTGCTCGGACGGCTGCGCGACGGTGGACTCGTCCTGTCACATCGAGGAACACCCGCCGGATGGACGTTGGCCCGCCCAGCGGGGGAGATCACGCTCCTCGACGTGAAAATCGCTCTCGATGACGGCCCCCCGTTCCGGCTGCACAGCTCGCCACCGTCACCGAACTGTCCGATCGGCCTGAGCATCGGCCCGGTGCTGGCGGACATCTACGAGACGGCGCAGGAGGCAGCCGATGCCGTCCTGGCCCGTGTCACGATCCGACAGATGCTCGACGAAACACTGGGCCGTTCCGACCGGACCCGGCCCGAATTGCTGGCCAAGTTCACGGAGACCACACGGGATCGTCACTAGCCCGCAGAAGTGCATGCACCGCGTTCGCGGACTGGACCGGTTCGGGTCGACAGCAGTGGCAGCGGACAGCTCACGTTGGCCGGTCCCAGCAGGGAACCGGTGACCTCCCTCAACGGTTGGCGGTCGACGTCGCCAGCCGGCACCGACCCACCGCGGAATGGCCCGGTTCCCACCGCCGCAGTGATCGTCGTGGGTCAGGCGTCCCTGTCGAGCTGCTCCAGCCGCGCGGTCAGGGCCGCCGTCTCCGGCACAGTCAATCCACCGAAGACGGACACGAACTCCGTGGGTTCGACCACGATCACGACGCGGACGTCTGCGTCCAGGACGGGTACGTCGGATCCGTAGCGCCGTTGCAGACTCCGATAGAACGTCGCGTCGGGATCGGGGTCCATGGACTCGACCTGTCCCCGGACCTCGAGTGTCCGGTAGGCGTTCTCGGGATCCTGGACGTGGAACGAGACCCGTCCGTCAGCGAGGAGGTTTCGGTACTTCTGGCGGTTGCTGGTGTGGGAGAAGCGCACCCGGCTGCCGTCCCAGTCGAACCACATGACACTGCTCTGTGGGCTGCCGTCGGGCCGGATCGTCGCGAGATGGGCGAACAGTGGTCGTTCGAGCAGGTCTGCGTGGCTCCCGGGTAAGTCGGCACTCATGGGAGGTCTCCCTTGGCAGCGGGGTGAGCCGAACGGGGTGGGCCCGCTTCAGCGCCCCGGAATTCGACGGTCACGAATTCGAGGGGCGTGGCGCCGACGTTCTCGAGGTCGTGGAGCAGGAATTCTCCCGGAGCGAAGTCGAAGTGGTGCGTCTCGCCCGCAGCGTAGGTGACCAGCCGGGTCGAGCCGTCGTCCACATGCTGGAGCCCGTGGCCCGCCGTGAGGGCTGTCCAGAAGTAGTCGAGCGTGTGCCGGTGGGCACCGAGGCGCTCGCCTGGTTCGAGTTCGATCCTCCAGACCCGGACCCGACGGTCCATCGAGAGGAGCGTCGACCCGACGATGGCATTTCGAGCGTTGACGGCAAAGTCCGCTCTCACGGCGTCGGGCCAACCCTCGAAATCAGTGGCGCTCACCACTCCCGTCAGTCGGCCGGGGTCTACTGGGTGCTCGGTGATCACTCGACATCTCCTTCACCCGGGGTGCCCGGGTCGGTCCGTTGGAGCAGTGTCCTCCCGTATGGGTGATAGATCCAAGACTTTAAGACTCTGATTGCCATAGTCTCTAGTAATGCCAACGCTCCGCCAACTGGAGTACCTGGTCGCAGTGGCCGATCTCGGCTCGTTCACCCGTGCGGCAGCCCAGCTCCACGTCAGTCAGCCCACACTCTCCAGCCAGATCGCCGTGTTGGAGCGGGAGGTCGGCGGGTCACTCCTCGACCGGCTTCCACGGACGGTGCGCCTGACGCCCGCCGGTCGGGCACTCATTCCCCATGCACGGACGGCGCTGACCGAGGCACGCCGGACCCTGGCGGCGGCTCGGCAGACGGTCGGGCTGGAAGGTGGCGAGCTCGATGTGGCCGCGGTGCACTCGGCGACGCTCGGACTCCTGCCGACACCGCTACGACGCTGGCGGCAGGCCCACCCGGACGTGCGACTACGCCTCCACGAGTACCGGCACGGTGACGAGCTGACAGCCGCCATGCGCAACGGTGAGGCGGATGTTGCCATCGGCCCGACACCGGCTGACTGGTCCGGCGACCTCGAGAGCCTCGGCGACGAGGAGCTGGTGATCGTGCTGGCGAGCGATGATCCTCTGGCTGGGCGGCGAGGCCCACTCGAGCTCTCCCTGCTCGCTGACCGGGCCTGGGTGCAGTACGTCCCCGGTCACGGCCTCGCCGAGTTGCTCGATGCGGCCTGCGCCAAGGCGGGCTTCAGTCCCAAGGTCGCGCTCCGCGCCGAACAGACGGCAAGTGCCCCGCTACTCGCCGCCGCCGGACTCGGACCTACCCTGGTTCCGGCTTCGATCATCGCCAACGGCTTCGGCGGGGTGATCTTCGCCACATCGCCGCCGACCAGGCGACCGTTGGCCGTCTACCACCGACCGAATGCCGACCCACTCACGGTGGCGTTCTCCCGTTCGATCGTGGCGGAGATCGATCTCCTTCCGGCACATGTCGTAGCGCTGCTCGAGCGTTGACGGCGGACGCACGTGCTCCCGGTCTGCGAACCACCAGACTCCTGACGCCGGTGGTCGAACACCCGATCCGGGCACCTGGCCGGGCATTCCGCCAGGGTGGATCGAGTGAGTGCCGACAGCGGAGGGGATACGTGCAATTGCCATGGGCAACCGCGGCACGGCTCCGGCGAGATTGAAGAATTCGCGCTGCGACCGTAGGGACGAGGCGTCCGCCACACCGATGACGCCGGTGACGCCCTGTCCTCCGAGAGAGCCGGCGAACGGCACATTTCCGCCTCCCGAGGCGCCCCCGCCGGCCCGCTACGAGGCGGCGGCCGGGGCGTCGACGGGCACGCCGTCGCGGTAGCGGACCGAACGGTTGCGCACCGAGGGCACGCGCGGACCGATCAGCAGCCCGCCGGTCAGGTTGAGAGGGTCGGCACCGGCCACCGTCACCTCGGCGGCCCGTCCGGGGTCGCGGTGGACCTGGCCGAGGAGGTCGGCGGCGTCCATGGCCGCATACTGCTCACCGGAGATGCCGGCGACGAACCGTCCGCCCAGGACCTGTCCCCGCGCCTCGAGCCGCCGCAGGGCGCGCACGACGTCGCGCCAGGGAATCCGGTAGGACTCGCGCTCCCACACGTCCCAGGCCACGACGCCCCAGCGGGCCAGCAGCTGCCAGGCCACCGCCTCGGCCAGCTCCTCGGACTCAGGTCCGTCGCCGGGGCCGGGGACCTGCGGTCCGGGCAGCAGCGACCAGCGACCCTCGCCGATGCCGCTCCCCGGTAGGACTCGCGCCCGGCCGAGGGCGGTGCGCCGTGCCCCGGCCCGGCCCGGGCCACGGCGCGCCCGGGCGGCCAGCAGGCTCCGCACGGCGGCGAACGCGTCGGCCGTGACGATGCCCCGGGAGACGAGGTCCCACAGCCCTTCGTCGACGTCGCTGTCGAGTCGTCCGGTGGCCGCGGGGAGCTCGGAGCGGAAGGAGGCGCCCCGCGTGCGGAGGGCGGCCAGGAGGTCGGCCGACGCGCCGACGGACGGTGCCACGACCTCGCGACCGGCACGCACCGCCGCCAGCATCCAGCCCAGGTCCTCACGGCACGTGAGGGCCAGCGGCGTGGCCGGCGAGGGCGTCGAGGTACCCCGGTGGGTCGGCTCGTCAGCCTCAGCTGTGGTGTCGGGGCGCGGGGTCAGGCGACCCCAGGCCACCTGTCCGGCCAGGCACAGCTCGTCGAGCCAGCGGGGGTCGTAGCCGGCGACCCGTGCCGGCAGCAGGTGCCGCTCCCACTCCCCGGCCGGTGCCTCGATGCCCTGGAGCTGCTCGATGACCGAGAGCAGGCCGGCCCGCCCCTCGGCGTGGGTCCCCGGGGCCAGGTGCTGCCAGCAGGCCAGGAACCGGATGTAGCTGGCCACGGGGACCGCCTCGACGCAACGCCGACGGCGGGACCGGCTGGCCGCGTGGATCCGCACCAACAGGTGCCGGGCACACCAGCGACCGTCCGGGAGCTCGATGGCCGAGCCCAGGGCCTGGCGTCGGGCCAGGCCGGACCGCGCCCGGGCCACCGTCACGGGCACGCCCCGGACCGCGCCCGACGGCAGCTCGCCCCCGTCGACCAGTCGCT